>CACXZL010000344.1 GCA_902772085.1 uncultured Coriobacteriaceae bacterium
GTATCGGTCGTGGCATCGTGTGCGTTCGTAGGACTTGTGGTGTTCTTTGCCAGGGCGGATGACTGACGATGGCCAGTATCGCTATGAACTGCAGTCAGGGCTCGGTGAGGAAGACAAACCAGGATGCATGCTGCTTGATGGTGGCTCAGTCACGCTTTGGCGAGATCGTGATGGTCGTGGTTTGCGATGGCGTAGGGGGCCTGTGTCGAGGAGAGCTTGCGAGCACGATGGTCGTGGATGGATTTGCCCATTGGTTCGCGGAGGAGCTGCCTCTCCTGACGAATCGCATGCGCTGCGGATTCGATCCTATGATCGTTCAACAAAGCTGGGATGACCTTCTTGCGGACCTAAACAAAGCTATCCGGGAGTATGGCGCACGGCAAAACGCGCTGATGGGAACGACCTTTACCGGGCTTTTGTTGTGCGAGACGACCTACGTAGTGGGGCATGTGGGGGATTGCCGGGCGTATGTTGTGCAGGGAGATGCGATCCGGCAGATCACAGAAGACCAGACGCTCCTTGCACGCATGCGCGCCGAAGGAGTTGCCGAAGACGACCAGTCATCGCAGACGCATCTGCAAAACGTCATCCTGCAGGCCGTGGGCACGGAACGCGTGCTGAAGCCAGCCTTCTACGTGGGACCAGGAACGACCGGAGACATATACGTGCTTTGCAGTGATGGCGCATACAAGCTGGCGGGCAGCGATGGCATTCGGTCAGCCTTCGCACGATTGGACCCGGCGGACGAACGCATGCTGCACGAGGCGTGCGACCAAGTCATAGCGTTTGACCTGCTCAACGGGGAGCGTGACAACCTCACCATTGCCTGCGCTTCGGCGGTGATGCCCTTGCAGGACTCGAAAGGGGGCGAGCAGCAGTGAACGAGGCGACGGGAATAGGACGACTGGTCGACGGCAAGTACCAAATCATCGAGCAGATAGGGAGGGGAGGGATGTCAAACGTCTGGCTTGCGCGGGACAAGCGCCTCGGCAAGCTCTGGGCCGTGAAGGAAATCAAGCCGAACGTGAGCGGGACCCAAGGCGAGGCATTACGGCGTGCGATCGTGGACGAGGCGAACTTCATGAAGCATCTCGACCACCCCGCCATTCCGCGCGTGGTGGACATCATAGACACGGGAGCGACGGTGTTTGTGGTGATGGACTATGTGGAAGGCAGGGCGTTGAGCCGTGTGATGCAGGAGCGAGGTAAGCCTTTCGACCAGGCGGACGTGGTGAATTGGGGCATCCAACTCTGCGACGTGCTTGGCTATCTGCACCGGCGAAACCCACAGATCATCTACCGAGACATGAAGCCGGCAAATGTGATCCTTCGCGATGACGGAACCGTGAGACTCATCGACTTTGGCGTCTGCATGGAGCGTAAGCCCGGCAGATGCAATGACGGCCGCATCGTCGGTACGCCTGGCTACGCATCACCGGAGCAGATTCCACAGCACGTATCCCATCTGCGCGAGTTGGATCCAGATGTCGTTATAGATGACAGGACAGACGTGTATGCGCTTGGCGTAACGCTCTATACGCTCGTGACGGGACATACGCCCACGCTTACGAAAGACAGGGACGGCCGTGAGCGAGTCTCTTTCCGCATGCGGCCCATCAGGGTATGGAATCCCCGGCTCTCAGAAGGTCTCGAACGCATCATCGTCCATGCCACACAGACAAACCCTGCGCAACGTTATGCGACCATGGATGAGATGCGCTACGACCTGGAACGCTACGAGGAGCTCACGCAAGAGTGGCGGGACGCGCAACGTCGCAAAATCAAGGTCTTTTGGCGTTGGATGGCCGGATGCGCCGCATCGGTTGCGCTTGGATTCGTCTGCTTGGCGATCAGCGACTCGATAACCGCGAGGAGCTATGACGCGATCATGCATCGAGCGCAGGAGGCTTCTCGTGTGGTGGAGGGCGACGAGGCTTCTGAGGCGGAACTGCTCTATGCCGAGGCCATAGCGCTTATGCCTCGAAGCGTCGAGCCATACCGGAAGCTCCTAGAGGTGTACGAGCATGACTACCGCTTCACCGTGGGTGAGGATGGCCGATGGCGCAGGGCGTTTATGCATGCACAAGACCTTGCAAACGACAAGGAGTATGCGCAGCTGTGCTTCGATGTGGGCGCAAGCTATCTGAGCTACTTCGGCATAGACAAGGGCGGCGGCTCGGTAGGAAATGCGGCCATTATGAGTGCGGAGGCAGCGGCGCCGTGGTTTCGGCGCGTGCTCGATGCCTGCGGCGAGAGCGAGGACCACAACGGCCAGAGAATCGACGACGCAAACGTACGTGCCGCCTTGGTGTATCAGGTGGTTACGGAGTTCTATCAGAACGTCACTCGTGCGGGCAGGGAGGGCAAGGGGGTTTCCGAAGAGTACACGCAGTTCTGGGAGGTGCTGTGCTCCACCGTGGGGCGAGAGAGCGATGCGCGCGACGGGCGCAAGAGTGCCGAGGGGGTACGCGTTCGGTTGTACCAAATCGCGTCAGAGACGCTTTCATCGTCTACCTACCTCGCGGGCTTTGCACGTGCGGGAATCACGGAGGCGATGGCTCGTGAACTCTTGCAGCGGGTGCGACAAGGTGTGGAGGAGCTTGGGGAGTTTGCTCACGCAAACGAATACAGGGAGGTGTATCAGCCGGTGTTTCAAGAGATCGCTACGAGCCTGGCGCTTGTTGAGCAAAACATCCGCAATGTGTACGGCAATCCTGTGGCCGCAGCATCTGACGGCTTGGTTCGAGACGGTGAGGAGGCGCTCTGATGACGTCACAAGACATGCTCTTCGGCGTAAGCGTGGCGTGCTTCGCCGCGGGCGGGGCGTTCTTCGCCATTGCGGCCCGCTATTACATAACGCGTGACATCCGAGGCGTGCGTGCCGACCTCTTGGGCAAGTCGAGGTGGGGCGGCACCCGTGAACGCATGTTGCCATCGGGCGACCGGCGGTCAAGCGTCACACGGCGAACGGGCAGTGCCCACTTTCTGCGAGGACAAGGATCTCCCGCGCCCACGCCAAAAGACGTGGCGCCTGATTCATCCGGAAG
>CACXZL010000345.1 GCA_902772085.1 uncultured Coriobacteriaceae bacterium
AAGGCAAAGCTACGACCCTCCAACAACGGGGCTGTATCAAAAGCCCCAACCAGGCATGTTGCTGGCTCAATACTGAAACGTTGTGACCTGACATATGCCCTCCTTTGTAAAACCGCAGCAACGAATTCTGCATTTGCTGCACTACTAAACGCCTCGGGTGGGGTGCCGAGGCGAGGCAGGTTCCTCGCGAGCTCGCGAGCGTGCACTCCGCCGCGAGGCGGCCGGGGTGTCTGGCCCAGCGTCCTCCTCGGATACTGGGCCAAGAGACGCCCTATAGTCGGTCTTCTTCCAGAACGATTCTGTCGCACAGCTCATAGACATCGTTCAAGGAGCGGCCGCACTCCCCGCACGTGCACTCCTGTATCGCGAGGCTGCCCTCTATGGTCACCTCCCAGCCCTCTATGGACGTAGACCCGCACACGGGGCACGGAATCGTCGCCATGGTCATGGCCTCCTTTCGCGGGCACCCCCGCCCGCTCTCATGCGCCCGCCCCTCGTGGGTCGCGTTTGCCTGTCGGCGCTCCGGCCCCTTACGGGGCCGGGGTGGGGCGGATGGCTAGGCGTTACCAGCTGAAAAGTACCATCGAGTCGTCGTTGCGTCCCGCGTCAGCGTCGAAGAGATCCCACACGTGGCGCGCTCCTTCGGGCACTTCGTCCACCTGGTTGTCAATTGGCCACACGTCGAAGCGCTCTCCGTGCTCCTCGAAACGGAGCCCGTTCAGGTCTAGGTCTTCGAAGAGGTATTGTGTGCTCTCGTACTCGCGGGCAGTCAGCTCGCGGCAAAGCCGCACGTCGTCGGCGTTCTCGCTGATCGTGTAGAAGCTGAGTCGTCCCTCTTCGTCGCGCTCGAAGCCAATTTGGGACTCGTCGGGGGCGGTGTCGTCGTCGGAGTCCTCGTCATGCCCGAAATAGACGTAGTGGCCGGCGGGGGTGTTGTCTGCCCATTCCTGATCGTCGTAGCCTGTTCGCGCTTCGACAATCAGCCTCGCCGGCTCCTCCACTTCGACGTCAAAGGTGTAGTAGACCCAATTGGGGCTAATCTGGTATTCGTCGAATTCGCTGATGTCGCGCCCGTTCTTGACTGCGATCAAGCGGTCTACGAGGGCATTGTGCAGTTCTGCGAGTTTGGGGTCCAGTTTTGGGTCCACGTCGTAGTCGTCGGCGGTCACGTGCCCCTCGGTCGCTACGACGTCAATCTCCAGCCGTTGCGCTGGTTCGACGTGGTGCGCTGCGTCGCCTCCCTCGGCCTCCCAAAGTGCAAGGATTAGGTTCGCGATGGCGTCCTCGGCGTGTTCCTTGTCCGAGAACTCGCAGATGAGCCCCACGATTTCGTCGAACAGGTCGCGGCCTTCGTCGTCTAGCTCGTTGCGTGGCCCACATACGCCTTCTTCGACGCTTTCGGCAGCGGTCCAGTGCCCCATCTTGCGGGCGTACTCGATATTCTTTGCCCCTTCGAGCATGTCGCGGAGCTTTGCCCGGATTGCCTCGGCGGTGGTCGGAATGGTCGTGCTGGTTCCCAGGGTTGTCTCCATGATGTCCCTGCCTTTCCGCGGGGCTTCTGCCCCGCATCGTGCGCCTCGTCCTGTACGTTGCGCTTTCCATGCCTATATCAAACCGAAGTTGGGCAAATGACTTTCGGAAAACACACGGAGGGTGCGCGGACGGTTTCCGCGCGTTACACCGACCTGCTATGAGACAATTGGGAGGTGCGGACCCTATCTATCGACCAATGAGTTGGTAGCCCCCGCTAGTGTGGTTGTCTGTGTGAAGCATGGACGTCCGCTGATTTCACGGCACTCCTCGCCCCCCGGAGGACCGACCTCCCTGTTACGGCTAATCCATGACAGCGTGAAAGGGATGTAACATACAAAAGGCGCAGGTGAAGAGCTGTTTATATGTAGCCTGTTACAGTGTTACAGGCGTTTTCTTGCTAGATAAAAAGATAGATGTATGTGGTATACGTAGCGCAACGGCGCCGTAACACCGTAACGCTGTAACACGGGGCCAGTGTCTTGGGGTGAGCTTTTAGTAAGTGGCAGTCGATGGGCTTCGATATGCGGCGAGGAACTAAAGCGAGTGTGATTGGTGAAGGTGCGTTAACAGTGCTGAGCTACGCATCGGCGAGCTTTCGCACCTTCTGTTCGCGCCGGCTCTCGTAGCCAAAGCTCTTCGTGAGACGTCCGTGTCTTCGGAGCTAGCAGGTGCTCGAGCGGGGGGCAAGGAGGCGGTGCGCACGGAGTACGAGCGAAAACTGTTCGTGGGGGCAATCCGCAGGGGACAGAAGCGCCAATGAGCCTCGTCTTGTCCTTCGCCGCCCGCTACGGTTTGTAGGTGTGCTTGAACCCGCAATCGTGGCACGCCCACGTCTCCTGTCTGCGACCTGCAGCACCTGCCACGAGGCCAGGTGCGCCGACCAGGATGTGGGCGACCAGGGCGCGCATCACGCTGAAGCCGCCCCTGGAGGCGTCGATCCTGATCCATCCGGACCTCGTGCCGCACATGGGGCACCTCTTGGGAGGTCTTCCCATAGGCCATCACACTCCTTTGTATGAGTTGCCAGAACGTCACTCCCATTCTCGGGCGCGTCCACGCAAACGATGCATAAAACCGCGTTTATGCATCGTTTGCGCGCGTCCCGGCCCCCGTGCGAGGGGGCCGGGGGAGTCCCTACGCCTCCATCACGAGCTGGAGCCTGTCGAGGATCTGCTTCGCCGCGTCGCGCACCGCCCGCATGCACTGGCGCATCTCCTCCTCGGTCTTTCCCACGGCCCAGCTCGCCACGTAGCCGAAGCTGTAGTCGCTCGTGTCGAGCCCCAGCGCCGCGCTCACGGCGTAGGCCACGCTCTCGGCCTGCACCTCGCGCATGGCGCGGTCGGGGAGCTCCTCCGCGTCCGCGTCGTGCATCACGGAGTGGGCGAGCTCGTGCAGCGCCGTCTTGACGGTCTGGCCCTGCGGCATGCCCTTGCGCACGGCGATGTAGCCCATGCGGCGGCTGAACAGCCCGTTCGTCTCGGGCGGCAGTCCGTCCACGACCTCTATGGGAT
>CACXZL010000346.1:0-5784 GCA_902772085.1 uncultured Coriobacteriaceae bacterium
CGTACCGCACGATCGGCTTGACGCCCTTCAAGAGGGCAAGATGAAGCGACCTCCCCGGCTTTTCGTATGCAAGGCGGGGAGGTCATTGAAAATGCAGAGTGTGGTGACTGACGTTGTTGACGGTCCTTTGGCAATGGCATATCCTAAAATGCCGCCCCCGCGAAGCGAAGGAGACCGCTGATGATCTTGATTGACGAGCCTATGAGCAAACACACGACGTTTGGCGTTGGAGGTCCAGCGGATGTGTATATAGCGCCCTCCTCGACGGAAGAGCTTGCGCAAGTGGTCAAGGCATGCCGCAAGCTTGGCGTTCCCTATTTCATCCTGGGTCGCGGCTCGGACTTGCTTGTGTCCGATGCGGGATATCGCGGCGTCATGATAGCGACCGAAGGACTTGCGGGTATGGAGGCTGACGGCTGCGATTTGGTGTGCGAGTCGGGGGTCACGCTCAAGGACGCGGCATACAAGGCATGCGAGCTGGGACTGGCCGGATTGGAATTTGCGAGTGGAATTCCTGGGAGCGTCGGTGGCGCGTGCTTCATGAACGCAGGCGCGTATGACGGTTGCATGGCGGACGTGCTCCTTTCGGTGGATGTGCTGACGCCTGAAGGAGCTGTCCAGACGTTGGGCGTGGACGAGCTGGAACTAGGCTATCGCGCGAGTAGGATTCGCAACGAAGGGCTTGTGGTGCTGAAAGCTCGCATGAGGTTGACGCCGGGAGACTCTCAGGGCATTCGTGAGAAGATCGAGGATCTCACACGTCGCAGAGAGGAGAAACAACCGTTGGAATACGGCAGCGCGGGCTCCACCTTCAAGCGACCGGAGGGGTATTTTGCCGGCAAGCTGATCATGGACTCGGGACTCAAGGGATATACGGTGGGCGGTGCGAGCGTGTCGCAGAAACACGCCGGCTTCGTGATAAACAAAGGCAACGCAACGGCGTCCGACGTGCGCGCGGTCATAGCGCACGTGCAGGACGAAGTCGAGCGTCAGTTTGGCGTGCGCTTGGAAACCGAAGTCCTCTTTATAGGCTGGTAGGCGATATCGGCGCGGCTTGCAAAAAGCCAAGCTCCTTCTTTTGGCCGCGCCGGTACCAGCCTCATGGGCGTCAGTTTCGCAGCGAGTTGAGCGGGGCGGGAAAGCGACCGCCGCGATGAGCAAACACGCTGCCGGCGAACTGGTTTACCGGCATGACTGGGGCAGAGCCAAAGAGCCCGCCAAACTCAAGCAGGTCGCCCTCGGCGTGACCGATCGCGGGTATGAGACGTACGGCCGTGGTCTTGCCATTGATGACTCCGATGGCCATCTCGTCGGCTATGATGCCCGCAATCGTCTCCACGCTCGTGTCTCCAGGGATGGCTATCATGTCGAGACCGACGGAGCAAACGCAGGTCATGGCCTCGAGCTTCTCCAGGCTGAGCGAGCCGTCCCGAGCGGCGCGAATCATGCCGGCATCCTCGCTCACGGGGATGAAGGCGCCGGAGAGGCCGCCCACGCTCGAGCTTGCCATGACGCCGCCCTTCTTTACGGCGTCGTTGAGCAGGGCGAGTGCGCAGGTGGTGCCAGGGCCACCGCATTCACCCACGCCGATGATCTCGAGGATGCGTGCCACGGAGTCTCCTGCGGCGGGGGTGGGGGCGAGGCTGAGATCCACGATGCCCTTCTCGGCGCCGAGGCGCCTTGCGGCTTCACGGCTCATGAGCTCTCCGGCTCGCGTGATTTTGAAGGCGGTCTTCTTTATCTGCTCCGCCACGTCCATCAGGTCGGCGGTTTCAGGCAGCTCCTCGAGCGCGGCTGCCATGACGCCAGGGCCAGATACGCCCACGTTTATCACCGCATCGCATTCTCCCGATCCGTGGATGGCGCCTGCCATGAAGGGCGAGTCCTCGACTATGTTTGAGAAGACGACCAGTTTGGCGGCGCCATAGCAGTCGATGTGTGTGGTAAGCTCGGCTGCCTCCCGGATCTTTTGCGCCATGAGAAGGACGGCGTCCATGTTTATGCCGGCGCGAACGCTCGCCACGTTCACGCTAGAGCAGACGCGCTCAGTGGTGGCGAGAGCGGAAGGTATGGAATTGATGAGTCGCAGGTCCGAAGAGCCGATGCCTTTTTGGACCAACGCCGAAAACCCTCCCATGAAGTCGATGCCAAGCGTCTCGGCGGCGCGATTCATGGCATGCGCGAGGGGCGTGAGGTCCTCATCCGTACAGGCGGATGCGATTTGAGCTATAGGCGTTACCGACACGCGCTTGTTTGCTATGGGGATGCCATACTCGCGTTCCAGGGACTTGGCAACCTGCACCAGATTCTGGGCGGTATGCGTGATGCGATCGTAGACCTTGGTACACATGCGATTCATACTATCGTCGGCACAACCATAGAGCGAGATGCCCATGGTGATGGTGCGCAGGTCAAGGTTTTGCTGCGATACCATGTTGAGCGTCTCGGCGACCTCGGCGGGTGTGATGTCCATACGTTTCTCCTCTCGGGAAGTGTTGCGTCGTCCATTGTACATGGAAAGCGGCGCTGGTTGGCCATTGGTGGCCGCTGTATGACCGTTGGGGGCACGCCCTTGGGCCAGCTCGCTTCGAGCATACGACTTGTTGGCACTTTTCTGATGACGTGGTTGTGATGCTATCCTTCTCCACGCAGGAGACGGCGGGTGTTGTCGATGGCCTTGAGGGCGGATTTGCGCACGGCATCGACCGATGAGCTTATGGCGTCTTGCACGAGCTTGAGGACGATGTCGCGCGTGTTCTCATCCATGGAGGTGATGGCACGCAGTACCTGCTGAAATGATTCCGCAGATCCCACGATCTCGCGCATCGTCGTGGCTCCACCAGCTTCCAGCGCATCAAATATCTCGTTGGTTGCGCGCTCGCGCTCCTCAAACGATATGTCGCTTACCCACGAGGCAATGGCTCTGTTTATGGTCATGCAGTCTTCTTGGAGAGCGTCGGCGGTACATAAACCATCGGGGAGAACTTGCCAGGTCGTAGGGTCATGCTGCTCTGATGTGACGAAAGACGTCATTGAGCGTCTCGTGCCTCTCACGCGCGAGCACCTCTGGTGCCATGCGGGGGCCGTCGTTTGAATAGACGCCTTTGATTGCGTCTCTATACTGCTCCGGGCATACCAGCGAGGCATACTCGGCGAGGACTCCTCCCTTGGAATGCCCGCCCACGAGCACCTTGCGCCCCGCACGTTCCGCACGCAAGACTGCTCGCTCGAGATAGCGTGCGGCTTCGCGCTGCGCTTCGGTAATGGTGAAGCTCAGCATGAAGTTCTCGCGCCATCCCACGAGCGTGTTGTCGGTCCCGCGAAAGGCGACGTAGGTCTCGGAGTTGGGAAGATCGACCTGCAACGCCGAGAACTGTAGGGATCTGGCATCGTCGACCACGTTTTCGTAGAAGCTGAGACGTGCGTCGCGAAAGCGTGCGGAGCCCGCCAGCAGCTCGACGAAGGCAATCTCGATCTTTGCCAGCGAGCGCACGTATGGCTCGATATCTCCATTGGCCTCCTCTAGAAGCCGCTCGCAGGCGCTCGTAAGCGAAACGCCATCGCTCTTGTCATCATTTGGCACGATGTCCTTAAAGTCGAGATAGGCTAGCGTGGAGAGGATGACGTTATCCACGTCGTTGAAGGGCCGCTCGAGAAACGAAAGATCCCCACGCCACATGATGTAGTCGTAGATGTTTGCCATGGGACCTCCTTTGCGTGTCTCTCGCTCGGTACCGTATTTCCGCCTGCATGGGCTTGCATGCCATGGGTGCGTTTTTCACCTGAGTGTTACATATAGGGCGCGTTTCTGTGACCTTTCCCCAAAAAAGCGTTCATATACTATAGAATCAACCAATTATCGTGCAACGCGCAAATAAAGGAGAGGAGTGCGCATGGCACACACAAAACCGAGTGACCTCTCACTTGTGGAGCCGACGCTCAACAAGTACGCAGAGGTCAAAGGTAGCCTTATCGCCATCTTGCAGGAGACGCAGGAAGCGTATGGCTACCTTCCCATGGATGTGATGGAGCACATCGCGGAGAGGACGGGCACGCCTCTGGCCACCATCGTGGGGGTGGCGACGTTCTACGCCCAGTTCCGGCTCGAGCCGGTGGGCAAGTACCTCATCATGCTCTGTCAAGGGACAGCATGCCATGTGAACGGGTCTGAGCTTATCTCGAGCGCCATTACCGACGAGCTTGGCATCGAGGACGGTCAGACGACCGAAGATGGCATGTTTTCATTGGAGCATGTGGCGTGCCTGGGATGCTGCTCGCTTTCGCCGGTGATGATGATCAACGGCAAGACCTACGGCAGGCTCACGCCCGACAAGGCAAAGAAGGTCCTGCGCTCGCTTGCTGCCGAGGGAGGTGAGGCGCAATGAGGCTCGTAGTAGGAGAGGGAAGCTGCGGACTCGCGGCCGGTGCCGGCGATGTCTATACAAGCTTGGAGAAGCTCTTGGCTGAGTCCAACCCCACTGGAGTGGAGCTTGGTATCACGGGCTGCAACGGCATGTGCTTCTTGGAGCCCATCGTGGATGTCTATGACGATGAGGGGGCGCTGCATCGCCTCGTAAAGGTGCAGGCCAAGGATGCGCCAAAGATTCACGAGGCTGTGACCACGGGCGATTTGTCGCTTGTGCAGAAGCTCGCAATCACGGAGCAGGACGAGGAGTTCCTGAGCAAGCAGACGCGCGTTGCGCTGCGCGACTGCGGCGTCATCGATCCGGAGAGCATCGATGACTACATCGCGCACGACGGCTATGCTGCCATCGCAAAGATCCTGAGTGAGGGCATGTCGCAGGAGGACGTTATCGAGCAGATCGACATCGCTGGACTTCGTGGCCGCGGCGGCGCAGGTTTCTCGACGGCCTTCAAGTGGCGTGCCGCACGCGACAGCAAGGGTGACGAGAGCGGCCAGAAATACCTCATCTGCAACGCCGACGAGGGCGACCCTGGTGCGTTTATGGATCGTGCCGTGATCGAGGGAGACCCGCATACGCTCATCGAGGGAATGCTCATAGGCGCCTACGCCATCGGCGCCTCCGAAGGCATCGTCTACGTGCGTGCGGAGTACCCGCTCGCCATCACGCGTCTGCGCAAAGCCATCGCTGACGCCACCGAGCGTGGTTACTTGGGCGAGCATATCTGTGGCAGCGACTTCAGCTGCACGCTTACCATCAAGGCCGGTGCCGGTGCGTTCGTGTGCGGTGAGGAGACCGCGCTTATCGAGTCGCTTGAGGGCAAGCGCGGCATGCCGCGTCTCAAACCGCCCTTCCCTGCTCAGGCGGGCTACTGGCTCAAGCCGTCAAACATAAACAACGTGGAGACCTATGCAAACGTCGCGTGGATCATCCAGCACGGTGGCGCGGCCTTCGCGGCCATGGGCACCGAGAACTCGAAGGGCACCAAGGTCTTTGCGCTTTCGGGCAAGATCGCGCGCGGTGGTCTCGTAGAGGTTCCCATGGGCACCACGCTGCGCGAGGTTATATTCGACATCGGTGGCGGCATTCGCGATGGCAAGGAGTTCAAGGCCGTCCAGCTCGGCGGACCATCCGGCGGCTGCGTGCCGGCGAGTAAGCTCGACACGGTAATCGACTACAACGAGCTGGCCGCCACCGGCGCCATCATGGGCTCGGGCGGCATGGTCGTCATGGACCAAGATACCTGCATGGTGGGCATGGCGCGCTTCTTCCTCGACTTCACCACCAAAGAGAGCTGCGGAAAGTGCGTCCACTGCCGCTTGGGTACCAAGCGCATGAACGAGATTCTCAATCGCATCGT
>CACXZL010000346.1:5800-6372 GCA_902772085.1 uncultured Coriobacteriaceae bacterium
GCGCTCTGCGGCCTGGGGCAGACAGCACCCAACCCGGTGCTTACGACCATTCGCTACTTCCGTGACGAGTTCGAGGCCCACATCGACGAGCACCGCTGCCCGGCGGGGGAGTGCCGCGAGCTCATTACCTACTCCATCGACAAGACCAAGTGCGTAGGCTGCACTGCCTGTGCACGTCAGTGCCCCGTGGGCGCGATTTCCGGAGAGCGCAAAAACCCGCATGAGATAGACCCCGCACTCTGCATAAAGTGTGGCAACTGCAAGACTGCCTGCCGCTTTGGCGCGGTACAGGTCGCTTAAGGAAGGGAGGATCTGCCATGTCTATAACCTATACCATCGACGGCGTGAAGGTAGTAGCGGAGCCTTCCGACACCATCCTCACGTCCGCCACGAAGGCTGGGGTAGAGATCCCCACACTTTGCTTCGATAAGCGCACAGCCATCTACGGCGCGTGCGGCGTTTGCCTCGTTGAGGTGGAAGGCGTGCCCAAGCTGCTGAGGGCTTGTTCGGCGAGGCCGCAAGAAGGATATGTGGTAAGCACCAAGACCGACCGCGTGACGCGTGCTCGCAAG
>CACXZL010000347.1 GCA_902772085.1 uncultured Coriobacteriaceae bacterium
CGTCCACGACGGGCAGCATAGCAACCAAGTAGCCAAAGGTCTGCATGTGCTCCTGTGAGAAGCAAGTGAGGTTGCCGTAGATCCAGCGGAGGAACGCGCTATTGCGCGCCTTCTTCGATACTTTCTTGAGATCAGCCATTATATGTCCTCCTCTTCCTCGTCGTCGAACGATGCGGCCGCGCCTTCGGCGGCGATGGCAGGACGGGCCGTCTTGAGCTGTTCCACCTTGAAGTTAAGCAATGCGAAGAACACGGCGATGAGCGCCGATGCGATGAGGTTGCAGCCCATGACGGCAGCGAGCGTGAAGCCAAGGCCAAAGGTGACCCAGTCAAGCGGCTTCTGCACGACCTGCTTGCACAGGATTGCCACACCGACGGCGGGAAGCAGCGAGCCAACGGTAAAGAGCGTCTTCATAGCGATGCCGTCCATGGGCAGATAGTCCTTCATGAGGCCTACCATGGACTCTCCCGCCATGCAGATGATAACCGTAGGGATAAAGGAGAAGGCGATGTGGCTAATCCAGGGAAGGATGAAGTCAACCATGGGGATGGTCTTCTTTATGCTGGACCATTTACCCGAGTCCATGGCCTTCCAGCCAATGCCCTGCCACACGAGGTTGAGGGTTGCGGTGCCATAGAAGAGAACCGTACCCAGCGTACCTACGGCTGCGCCGAGGGAGGCGGCGAGACCAGCGGCAGCCTCGCTCGAGGGATCAAGACCCTGTGCGCGGATGGCCAGAATGGCGAGAGGGATGCCGATGTAGGTAACGGCACGAACGTCGGCGGAGACAGTGCCACCCGGAGTCACGAGTGCGATGTACACGAGCTGGATAGCTGCGCCGACGATAATGCCGGTCTGGATGTCTCCCAGGATGAGACCGACGATAAGGCCACCGACCAGGGGACGTCCGAGCGTATAGTTACCAACGGTGGTACCACCCATGCCGGGCAACGAGGCCAGACATGCAAAGAGTCCCAGAAGGACTGCTTGCACAATGCTAATTCCCATGACTGCCTCCTACTTCACGTTAAACTGTCCGCGGAACTTGGGCCACTCGCCAATGGAAGCTTCCTTGATGAGCGCGAACTCAACAGTATAGCCAGCCTTAGTCATGTCTTCGAAGGCCTGGGCCTCTTCGGCGGTGATCGACTGGTTGTTGCCGAGCTTCACCGTGCCGGGACGGTCATTGCACGGTCCCACGATCACGCGCTTCACATCAGACGGCTTGAAGCCGAAGTTTACGAGAATCTCCCTCATGTCCAGAGGATTCTTGGTGATGAGGAAGTAGCGCGTCTTGCTCGCCAGAACCTTGTCGGCGCTCTCCTTGAAGTGATCCATGGTCCACACGAAGATCTTCTTGTCGGGCGCAGCGCCTTTATAGGCCGCCTTGAGAACAGGATTGCTTGCGGCAACGTCGTTAACCGCGATAATGCCGTCACAAGGATACTCCAAGCTCCAACGTGTGACGGTCTGGCCGTGAATCATACGGTCATCGATGCGTACAAAAGAAATCATGAATTCCTTCCTTTCCAAACGTGAGCTTTACAGCTCTTCTTCTTCGTCGTCATCAAGCGCAAGCTCGACTTGGCGTGCACCTTCGCGAGCCTCGGCTATGACCTGATCCACGAACGCCTGCCCTTCCGAACCGTCCTCAATGGCCATGAGCGCACTGATGGCCATGGGAAGGCTGAGCCCGCCAAACGCTACCGTACTGGGCAGGAGCCCTTTCTGCGTGATAACGTTGAGCGTGTTTGTGAGCGGCGACCCCCCCACGATATCGCCAAGCACCACGAGTTCGTCGCCTTCGACGACGGGCTCTAAAACATTGCTGAGCTCTTCCACGAAGGCGTCGGCTGATACGCCGTCCTCCATAGAATAGCTCAGCACGTTGTCGCGCTCGCCCAGCAGCATGCGTATGACGCTGTGGACGCCTGGAGCCATGGTGCCATGGCTTACCAAAAGCAGATACTTCATAGGCAACTCTCCTTCCTTTTTGTTTGCTCATCCGAGACAAACACTTCATCGACGTGACAAACAAAACCATCTGAAAGACTCATGCACTACCTTTCATCTGGCCTTTTATGGATTTGTCACACCTTGCCAGAACGTAGTTTTATTATGTGGGCGGCATCTATCGGTTAATACCAATCGTGTTACCGTTTTTTTCAGATTTGAGAGAACTTGGAGCACCTTATGGAACCTCATGATAACGAAATGTCGTCACTGCTCACCACTCAGGAAATCGTCGACGCCATACAGTTTGTAAACGAAGGTGGTCAAGAAGAAGACCTGCCTCAAATCGTCACCTATTCGAAACGCATGGTCTTCATAGCAGTAAACACGCACGTCTCGTCTCGCGAAATCGCCGAGCAATACGAGGGTTTCACGTCGTTTATCTCCATGGGAGACGCCGATGGACTACTACGCTTCATACGTACAAACATGCCGCTCATGGAGATCCGCACCTCAGAAGACCCTCTGCTGCAAGGCAGGGCGGCTATTGCTTTTTTAGCGAGCACCTGCGCACGCGCAGCTCGCGAAGGCGGCCTTCCCGTGGCGCGCTGCTACGCCATCACGCAGGACTATATACGGCTTGCAAACGAGTCAAGAAACGAGGAGCTTGTTCACTTCCTCATGCTTCCCATGATGCTCGAGCTCACCAAAGCGGTGGGAACGGAAGCCGGCGCATATGCACATCCCCTCTCGCATCATGCCATGGTGTACGTACGCAGCCATTTGGACGAACCGCTGGACGGAGACTCGGTGGCCGAGGCATGCGGAGTTAGCCGCAAGACGCTGTGCACACGCTTCAAGCAGGAGACGGGAGAGACGTTTGCGTCGTATGTGCGCAAGGTACGCATAGAGAGAGTCCGCAGACTTCTGGACACCACAGAATTGGAAATCTCCCAGATCGCCTACCATACCGGGTTCTCGTCTCAAAGCCACCTACAGACCGTTTTTAAGCAGGCGACTGGATTTACACCGCGCGAATGGCGTATGCGCGAAATCAA
>CACXZL010000348.1 GCA_902772085.1 uncultured Coriobacteriaceae bacterium
TCCGCTACGGTCGCCTCGACGCCACCGACGAGGAGTGCATCGCGGCGGCAAAGCTCGTGAGCGCGCACGACTTCATCAACTCCTGCACCACCATCATCATGGTGTTCTTCTCCATGCTCATGCTCTCCCTCCCCCTCACGGGCGTGACCTTGGCCATGGTGGCCGTGATGCTCCTCGCATCCGGTCGTCTCGGCGCGGCGGCCGGCAAGCACTTCGGCGACCAGCAAAGGAACCTCGGCATCGTGAACGGGTTCATAGAGGAGACCATCTCCGGCGAGAAGGTCGTCAAGGTCTTCTGCCATGAGGCACGCTCCATCGACGACTTCCACAAGCGCAACCACGCCCTGCGCGACTCCGCCACCAAGGCAAACACGCTCGCCGGCATCCTGATGCCCGTGGTCTTTGCCATCGGTCAGATCAGCTACGTCGTGTGCGCCATCGTGGGCTCCTATCTCGCGGTTTCGTCCGGACTCATCTCGCTGGGAACGCTCGTGAGCTTCCTCTCGCTCAACCAGTCGTTCACCGAGCCCATCACGCGCATCTCTCAGCAGCTCAGCGCCATCACGCAGGCAGGCGCAGGCGCGGAGCGCATCTTTGCCCTGCTGGCAGAGGAGCCCGAGAAGGACGAGGGCTACGTGGAGCTCGTACGCGCGCGCATCACCGAGGACGGCGAGGTGGAGGAGACGTCCGAGCGCACCGGCCACTGGGCCTGGAAGCACCCCCACAAGACCGAGGGCACCGTCACCTACATGCCGCTGATGGGCGAGCTGGTCATGGACGGCGTGGACTTCGGCTACGTGCCGGAGAAGCAGATACTGCACGACATCCGCCTCTTTGCCCTCCCGGGGCAAAAGATCGCCTTCGTCGGTGCCACCGGCGCCGGCAAGACGACCATCACCAACCTCATCAACCGCTTCTACGACATAGACGACGGCAAGATTCGCTACGACGGCATAAACATCACCAAGATCAAGAAGCCCGAGCTGCGTCGTTCGCTCGGCATGGTGCTGCAGGATCCGCACCTCTTCACCGGCTCCGTCATGGACAACATCCGCTACGGTCGCCTCGACGCCACCGACGAGGAGTGCATCGCGGCGGCAAAGCTCGTGAGCGCGCACGACTTCATCAAGCGTCTGCCCGAGGGCTACAACACCCAGATCACAGGAGACGGCGACAACTTGAGCGCCGGGCAGCGCCAGCTGCTCACCATCGCCCGCGCCGCCGTGGCCGACCCGCCGGCGCTCATCCTCGACGAGGCGACCAGCTCGATCGACACGCACACCGAGCAGCTCGTCCAAGCCGGCATGGACGCCCTCATGAAGGGACGCACCACCTTCGTCATCGCCCACCGCCTCTCCACCGTACGCGACTCGGACTGCATCATGGTCATGGAGCAGGGACGCATCATCGAGCGCGGCACCCACGACGAGCTCATCGCCGCGCACGGCAAGTACTACGAACTCTACACCGGCAACCAGATCGAGGCCGAATAACATCAAACGAGGGCGAGACACTCTCGCCGTTTTGCACACCGGGGATGCCGTATGCTCGGCATCCTTTTTTTGATTGCAGCTCACAGACTGGTCACATTCACATAACGCTTCCGTCCCAATTTGCAAAACCCCAGCTACAGGACGTGCGCTCTATCTGGAGTTTGTGACCGTGAACTCCAAATGCGCACAACCAAATTCACAGTCACAAAAGAATCAGCACAACTCGCCATCAGAAGATGCAGACAGACCAAAAAACCGGGATGGCCACTGGGGATTTTGAACGCCGCCTCCAACCCAACCGGCCAACGAAGCGCCTCCTGAAAAAATCTCGCGCCAAATACAAGCTACTCTCCCGCCTCGAAAGCCTTTTTGTATCTCTGTGCCGCCTTCGACATTTTGACATAGACGGATCGAGGACCCTTAGCCGTCACAAACGCCACAGTCACTACAACCGTTGCACAGCATCCTGAACGAGCAGCGCGTACACTTCTGAATGAAATGCGGTTCATACAGGTCCGCAGGAGGGATTGGGAGCCCAAGGCTGTCTTTGAGTTCGAAATGCATTGCCCTGCCCTGGTAACTCATACCGGATTTGAATGCCTGCTCGTTTTGCAGCCGTTTGCTTCTTATGGTGTACGTCTTGCCGTCTTTGAGGAAGGTCGTGCCCGTTTCCATGAAGCAAAACGTCACGTCGTGAGCAACGCACTCATCCCGCAAGGTCTTTACCCAGTCATAGTCGCAGGGTCTCGACCCGCCGTAGTTCTCTCCCCCGCAGGCAACCTGTTCGATCTGGCCGCTATCTAGATATGCGGCAATACTCACCGGGCCGAGAAGCGGCGCGCAGTGCAGGCCCTTGTGCTTGAACGGCAATTCAAGGAGCAACGGGACTCGTTCGTCGGCCCTTGTCTGGTTCTCGCACGTTACGTTGAGGAAGATGTTGTCCCAGCCATCTGCCCAGCCAGCGGGCAGGCACTTCTCTATTCTCTCAGGCCTCTTGGTCAGCAAAAGGAAGACGACGTCGCTTCTTGTGCGCATCATGTCCCACGTTTCCTTGCGCCATTCGTCAGCCTCTTCCAGAAAGAAGTCGGAGGTCATGCAGACGCTAATCGTCTCCCCGCTCTGTATCTTGTATCTGCCCTTTCGGTCTTTCGACAGTGGGTATCTGAACCCCGTCTTCGTCCTGTAGACATCGGCGCCGCTTTTGCCCTTCATCGCGTCGAGATAGTACACATAGCAGTTCTGGCAGCCTTCGCTGCATTTGATGCAACCGTGCCACGGATTCCAATTGCCGTGCATTGCCATCGTCCGCGCCTTCCCCACCACTCTTTGCATGACCGTTTTTGTGGCTAGTATAATACCAAGTTAATAATAGCTTGCTTGCCACCGGTGCGCAAAGGGGATACTCCTACAGACAAGGGTAAGATTATATGCAGTGGGTTATAGTTGGACCTTCGCCATTGTGCGGCAAACTGGTTCGGCGACTCTCCATGCGTTGTTGGCTGATATACTGTCTACAGA
>CACXZL010000349.1 GCA_902772085.1 uncultured Coriobacteriaceae bacterium
CGGTAGGGCTGAAGGCCAAGGAGATGCTTGGGCGCACGCCCGGCACCATTACGGCCACGCGTCCCATGAAAAACGGCGTGATCGCGGATTTCGACATCACCGAGGCCATGCTGTCGTACTTCATCAACAAAGTGCGGCCGCACCATTTCTTTTCAAAGTACATGAAACCCCGCGTGGTCGTGGCCGTTCCAGGCGACATCACGGAAGTGGAGAAGCGCGCGGTGGAAGACGCCGCGAAAGCCGCCGGAGTAGGCAAGGTGTTCCTGCTTGAGGAACCCATGGCGGCGGCGATCGGGGTGGGCCTGCCGGTCACCGAGCCGGCGGGCAGCATGATAGTCGATATCGGCGGCGGCACTTGCGAAGTGGCGATCATTTCGCTTGCCGGGATCGTGCACAGCAGGAGCGTCCGGACGGCGGCCGATCGGTCTCCCGCGCGCACCGCTTCCGCGAGGCGTACGACCTGCGGATTCATGAGGAAGTCCGCGCAGACCGCCACGACGAACGAGACCATGAAGAGCGCGCTGAACTCGAAGAGCTACGTGCAGAAAAGGCGGCCCTTGAGGCGGCAGAGCGGGCACGCAAAGAACGGGCAGAGCTTGAACGCCTTCGTGCGCAGAGTGCTCAGAGAGAGGCGATAGCTCAGCAGGAAGCCATGGCTGACGCCCGTGCGCGAGCGGCAAGGGAGCGTGCAAGCAAGTTTATGGAACCTGGCGACGATCTCTCGATGCCTCTTGGTCAAAGAATCGTCTTGATAGGCCTCGCGCTTGTTGTCATCGCGATTGTGGTGGCTCTTGTCTTAGGCGGCAGATAGTTTTGGCATCATGCGCGAGGTCGAGATGACGCTCGCTCTCGCGCGTAACGTTAGTGCACGTTACTCATATATGGAGGAGATTTTCCATGGCACTCACCGACCGGACCGTTCCCACAGACGTTGCGCTCAACACCGATCTTTATGAGCTCACGATGGCTCAAGGTTTCTTTGAGTCGGGACTCGTTGACGCTCAGGGATGCTTCAACGTGTTTTTCCGTGACAACCCCTTTGACGGCGGGTACGCCATAGCCTGCGGCATCGGACAGATTGCCGAGCTGGTGGAGAACCTGCGCTTTGACGAAGAGAGCATCGCCTATCTCGCCTCCGTGCAGGCTCCAGGCGGTGGTCCACTCTTCAAGAAGGCGTTTCTCGACTACCTGCGTGAATTCGAGATGCACGTGGATGTGTGGGCTGTGCCCGAGGGCGACTTGGTTTTTCCGCGTGAGCCGATGATTCGTGTACAGGGTTCTGTGATAGAGTGCCAGCTTCTTGAGACGGCGCTGCTCAATCTTGTGAATTTCCAGACGCTTGTGGCTACGAAGGCCTCGCGAGTGGTGTATGCGGCAGAGGGACATCCAGTCTCAGACTTCGGACTGCGTCGTGCTCAAGGCTATGATGGCGGGCTCGCCGTTGCTCGCGCGTCCTACATCGGAGGTTGCGCCTCCACCTCAAACGTCTTGGCCGGCAAAATCTATGGCATTCCCGTATTTGGTACCCATGCGCACTCGTGGGTCATGGCGTTTCCCACCGAGCTCGATGCATTCCGTGCGTTTGCAAAGTCGAGCCCAAAGAACTGCTGCCTGCTTCTGGACACCTATGACGTCCATCAAGGCATCCGCAACGCTATCACCGTGGCCAAGGAGATGGAGGCCGCAGGGGAGCGCCTGAACGCCATTCGCATCGATTCGGGCGACTTGGCAAAGCTTTCCAAGGAGACGCGTGATGCATTCGATGCCGCAGGGCTTCCGTATGTGAAGATCTCGGTCTCAAATGACCTGGAGGAATACACGATCCAGTCGCTCTTTGCGCAGGGCGCGCCTATCGACTCGTTTGGCGTGGGCACAAAGTTGGCGACTTGCGATCCGCAGCCTTCGCTTGGCGGCGTATACAAGCTTTCAGCCACACGCTCAAGTGCCGATGAGCCTTGGCGTCCTACCATGAAGCTCTCTGAGCAGTTCTACAAGCGTACGATTCCCGGCATTCAGCACATCCTGCGTTTCGTCGATGGCAGTGGATGCCCCGTTGGCGACATGATCGTGGACGATGCCACCGACTCAGGCAATCGTACGTCCATGATCGATGTCATCGATCCCATGACCACGCATCGACTCGAAGGCTGTGAGCCTCGTGAGCTGATGGTGCAGGTGGTAAGCGAAGGCCGACGCGCTGCAGAGTCTGAAGCGCTTGTCGTAGCCAAGGCTCGATGCAAGGACGCGCTCATGCATTTGGATCCCGCAACCAAACGCTTCCTCAATCCTCAGACGTATCCCGTGGGTTTGGAGCGTGGCCTTTCCGATCTCAGGCAGCGCCTTGCTGTGGAGGAGCTCGGTAAGTAAGTAGACATACAAAAGAAGCAAGTTAGGAGTACGTTTCATGCTCGAAAAACTCGAGAGTCTAGTTCGTGAGGCCCTTTCAGCCGCACAAGCCGCAGATGAGCTTCCTCCGTTTGAGGTAAATGATCTGGGGATTGAGCGTCCAGCAGATTCATCCAATGGCGATTGGTCATCCACCGTGGCACTCAGGTCGGCAAAGCTTGCCCACTGTGCCCCGCGCAGAGTGGCAGATGCCATTGTGGCGCATATCCCAGCAGACGACGCCGTGGATCGCATCGAGGTGGCTGGTCCAGGCTTTATCAACTTTTATCTCAAGGCGGCGAGCAGCAATGACGTCTTTCGTCTTATCCGCGAGCAGGGAGACGGCTTCGGTCGCTCTACGATGGGTCGACACCAGCGTGTACAGGTAGAGTTCATTTCGGCAAACCCCGTTGGCCCCATGCACATAGGGCACGGTCGATGGGCGGCTTTGGGCGATTCGCTCTGCAACGTTTTGGACCATGCGGGCTACGATGTGCAGCGCGAGTACTATATAAACGACCATGGCAGCCAGATGGATGTCTTTGGCAGATCCGTGGAGAAACGCTATGCACAGTTGTGGGAGCTCGTGAACGGCGGCTCCCTGCTTGAGGACGCCTACGACGCGCTACGTGGATGACGAGGATGACGAGCGACCGGAGACGCATCCCCATATGGATGACTTCCTCTCCTCCCTAGGTGAGAACTCCTATGGTGGAGACTATATCATCGATCTGGCGATGCATTTTGCCCGTGAGTCTGGTGAGTCTCTGATGGAGCTTCCATACGACGAGCGTGTGGCAGAGTTCCGCGAGCAGGGCTATCAGCTCATGCTGAAATCCATAGAGAAGACGTGTCATGAGGCTCGCTGTGACTTTGACGTGTGGTTCTCAGAACGCTCGCTATACGAGAAGGACGCTGACGGTACCGATGCCGTTCATCGTGCGTTTCGCAAGCTTGAAGAGATGGGTCATCTCTATCGTACGGATGATGGTGCTTTGTGGTTTCGCTCGACGTCTTTTGGCGACGACAAGGACCGCGTGCTCGTGAAGTCAAATGGCGAGTACACCTACTTCGCTTCCGACGTCGCCTACCACTGGAACAAGTTCCAGCGCGTAGAGCATGTCATAGACATTTGGGGCGCCGACCACCATGGCTATATAAAGCGCGTAGATGCCGCCTGCGAGGCTTTGGGCTATCCTGGTCAGTTTGAGGTATTGCTGGGCCAGCTGGTAAACCTGCTCCGAAACGGCACTCCTCTCCGCATGTCGAAGCGCAAGGGTACGATGGTCACCTTCGATGAGCTGCTTCATGAGGTAGGCGCAGACGCAACGCGCTATACGCTCGTATCGAAGTCTGCCAATCAGATGATCGATTTCGATATCGAGGTGGCGAAGCGACAAGACAACACCAACCCCGTGTACTACGTGCAGTATGCACATGCGAGGATTTGTTCAATCCTACGACGCGCTGCAGGCGTTGACGCTGATGAGGCTGCGGAGCGGGGTATGGATGCCATAGCCGCACAAGCCATAGGATCCGAGGTCGATCTGGGCCTTCTGGTAGATCCCACTGAGCTTGCGCTTTCGCGTAAACTCTCTGAATTTGGCGGGCTGATAGAAGGATGTGCTCGTGATCGCGCACCGTTTAGGCTCACTCACTACGTCGAGGACTTAGCCGGGGCTTTTCATGCATTCTATACGCAGTGCCAGGTGCTTCCAAGTGAGGGGAGACCGCTCGATGAGGATCTTTCCAGAGCGCGCTTGGCCGCCTGCGATGCCGTGAGAAGGGTCGTGGCATTGACCCTTAGGCTTGTGGGGGTGTCTGCGCCTCAGCGAATGTAACTCGTCTGGAAACTGGGGCAAATGGCCTACTCACGTCCAAAATGATAAGTACAAACAGCAGATATTACTGACTAA
>CACXZL010000350.1 GCA_902772085.1 uncultured Coriobacteriaceae bacterium
GAGGAGCAGACGGAAGGCACTGCGAGCGTGGGGTATATTCCTCTCGTGCCTTCGGATCAGGAAGAAGATGACGAAGGCCCTGAGGTGGCTCCTGAAGACCTTGATGCGACGTTCGTGTCTTCTCGTATACCTGAACAAGTGAACCAAGAGCGGAAGAAGCGTTTGCGCAATACGCTCATCGTCGTTGCGGTGGTTCTGTTTATCGGGGGCATCTATGGCTTGGGCGTGTGGTTCTTCGGAAGCCACTATTTGCCGCGTACGCACATCGGCGAGTTCGATGCGTCGGGCATGACGGTAGGGGCCGCAAAGAACGGGCTGGAGCAGGAGACCGTCGACTACACCTGCACGGTGAAGGTGAACGATTTCACGGCGACCATACCAGGTGGCGACATCGGCCTCGATCGTGACGAGGAGTCCATGGCGACAGAGGCGATGCGGATTCAGTCCGCGTTTGCGTGGCCCATAGCGCTCGTTGCGCCCCCCGCTCCGAAGGTGGATGCAAAACTCAGCTTCAGCGAAGATGCCTTGAAAACGCTTGTGACGAACGCAGCGGATGCCTATAACGACAAGCGGCTGCCTGCCGATAACGTGTCGATCGAGTATGACGAGGATGCGGGGGCATACGCGATTGTGGGTACGACGTCAGGAGAGATGGTGGATGGCGATGAGGTCGCAAAGGCGGTGACCTCCGACGTGCGGGAGTTCAAGCGCGAGAGCAACCCGTCTGCCGACGCGTGTACGCGCGAGGCGACCGCGCAAGACATCCCTCGTTTTGCGAAGGTGGTGCAAAGCGTAAACCTCGTCCGTAGCACCGACATTCCGATCATGGTGGACGGCGAAGAAGTCACCTATTCCTATGCGAGCAACAACGCATCGCTCGTTTCTGTGGGAGAGGGACCCTCTGTGGTGGTGAATGAGGAGGAGCTCGGCGTCTGGGCTGAGTATACGGTTGCGGATGACGTGTTTCGCATGGACGACTGGGCGTATTACTATCTGGATACCGAGACCTTCACGAAGGAGTTTGCAGAACGGCTGGCAAACGGCGTCGTGGATGGCTATGAGGCTCCCATGATCGACGAGCTGCGGACCGAGGGCGCCTCGCGCGAGGCAGCCTATCAGCATGGTGGCTGGGACTCAAGCATGGGTCGCTATATTGACGTGGATCTCGACGCCCAGTTTGCGCGCCTTTTCGACAACGACGGCGAGGTGATATGGGAGTCGGCATTCGTGTCGGGCGACACCTACGAGGGCCATTCTACGGTCACCGGACTCTTCACCATCTACTCCATGCAAACAAACGCCGTGCTTGTGGGCATGGACTACGACAACGACGGAAATCCCGACTACGAGAGCTTCGTAAACTACTGGATGCCCTTCTATGGAGGATATGGCCTTCACGATGCTACGTGGCGCTCGCATTTCGGTGGTGACTACTTCGCATACGACGGCAGCCATGGCCCATGGCTGCGTGAACCTGCCATACAGCAAGGCTGCGGAACTCTACAGCATGACATACGTGGGCGAGCAGGTGTACGTGCACTGGTAGGCGCACGCGCGTGGATGCAGAGGACTTTGGAAGCGTGAAAACAGCCGTGAACGGTGGTCTATGACTCCAGACGACTGTTTCACGCTCGTTTGTGCTGCTGCGCGGCGGCTCGCCTACATGCCTGCTTTGCGCGGCTCAGCGGTCGAGAAGCCACTCGATGAGGTTGCGCTGCATGATGCCGTTGTGCGATCCGACGCCTATCTCGTCCAATGTCAGGATCGTCTTGGGATAGTTGTCGCGCTCTGCCTGAAGCGGGGCGATCGTTTGCTCTAGGGTCGTGGCATCCAGAACGCTTGCCTTGACTTGAAAATATGCCCTCCCGTCAGCGCCGTCGGCCACGAAGTCGATGTGACGGTTGTAGTGCTTCGCGGCATAGATGCGAGCGTAGCGCCTCCTCAGCTCGAGATAGACGGCATTTTGCAACAACCCTTCCAGTCGGGTCTGGTGTGGTCCACGAAACAACGTGCACAGTCCAAGGTCGCTTGCGAAGTAGCGCTCCTGCGTCTTGAGTACGGTGTCTGCCTTGAGATCGAGACGTCTCATGCGATAGAACGCATAGGCATCGGTGAGTGCGGTGAGGTAGCGAGAGACGGTGTCGTCAGAACACGACCTCCCACTTGAGGACAGCGTCTGCGAGACGCCGTTTGCCGAGGTGGGCATGCCGATGTTTTCCACCAGGTGGCCGGAGATGGAATCCACCAAATGCGGGTCCTCGTGGCCGAGCGTCGCCGCCACATCGCGACGGACCACCGTATGGTATACGCCGTCAAGATACTCTTGCAGGGCGTAGGCGTCGCCTTCTAGCTCGAGGGCGCGAGGGAGCCCTCCCGTGGTCAGATAGTCGTTGAATATACGAGCGGTGCTCTGCCCGTACGCCGATTGTTGATGGACGGCATGGTACTCGGCAAACGAGAGGGGAAAGACGGGAACTTCTACGTAGCGTCCCCCCATGATGTCTGCCAGTTCGCTTTCGATGAGCTTTGCATGCGAACCCGTGAGGTACACGTCAAATCTGTGTGCCTCTATGAGCTCATAG
This sequence comes from uncultured Coriobacteriaceae bacterium, assembly GCA_902772085.1. GTDB lineage: Bacteria > Actinomycetota > Coriobacteriia > Coriobacteriales > Atopobiaceae > RUG440. Next base: position 2,583 of record CACXZL010000350.1, read on the forward strand.
AGCAGTTGGGCGATGCCGGGCACTTCTTGTGCCTCGTCGATGAGGATGTAGGTGACGCCATCTGGTGCCGCATGCTCTCTGATGTATGCGGCAAGGTGCTCCGCCTGCCTGAGCGTGGCGTTTTGGGCCAATTCAAGATTGAGACAGATGAGATGGGCGGTTCCCACGCCCTCCTCGCGCAGACGCTGCTCGAGGAGGCGCAGGATACCCGACTTGCCCGTACGCCTCATACCGGTAAGCACCTTGGCAAAGCCGGTGCTTCTGAGGCGTAGGAGCCGGTCCAAATAGTGCGGCCGTTCGATCATGCTGCGTCTTTCTGCGTTTGGGTGTCACGAAACGGCTGCTGCCTGCGAGGGTAACGCGCATACCTGCACGGGCATCTGGACCGTCTCTTGACCCCTTGGTTCGTTTTTGGAGCGGTATGTTTTGTTTCTCGACTAAAATAGAATAAAATGCGATAGAATGCAAGTAGTTCGAATGAATTCGAAAAAGATTTGTCCATACCGCATGCACTATCGAAGATGAAAGGAACTACCAATGCCGTTCGTAGATGCAAAGATCACCGTACCGGTGAGCAGGGATAAGCGTGATGCCATCAAGTCGGGATTGGGCAAGGCCGTCTCTGCGTTTGGAAAGGGCGAGTCCTACCTCATGGTGGGTATCGATGACGAGTACTCGCTGTGGCTCGGCGGGCGCGAGCTCGAGAAGGGAGCGTTTGTTTCCGTCAGCCTTATAGGCGACACGCCCGATGAGGGATGCAGCAAGTTCACGGCAGACCTGTGCGAGCTTTTGGAGCGAGAGCTGGGGATTCCCGGAGACTGCGTCTATGTGACCTACCATCCCATGATGCGCACGCGCTGGGGTTGGAACGGCGACACGTTCTAGACGATCATGTATGCCATTGGGGATGTGGTGTCGCTCCCACGTGACGGGTCGCGAGAGGTCGGGGAAGTCGTCGGCGTGCTTTCCGCGCCGGGTGGAGTTCTCTACGACGTGTCGCTGGAAGACATCGTCGTAAAGGCAGTTGAAGAGGTCGATCTTGCGCCGGTGCACGCGGATGAGATCCGTACGCTGCTTACGTCGTTGGTGGGCATGGCAACGCCGGTGCCCACACGGCGAAAAGCGATTCTCCGCCAGCGCTACGCCGCCTTCCTCACCAAGGCGCTCGACCGTCTGGATCGGGAGACAAAGGGTACCCCATCGGATGCATGCGCGCGGTTTGAGGTGGGGCAGAGCGTGGCGGCGCGCGATGGCTGCTCTTTGTCCCTTGGCGTGGTGTCTCTGGTGGCGCGTGATGGGGAGAGCATACGCTATGAGGTGGATGTCCTAGGCGAGACGCTGCGCCTGGATGAGTCGCATATCCTGGCTTTGTCGGATGTCGAGACAGAGGCCGCACACCATCTGGGCGGCCGCGCGAGGTTTGTGGCGGACGGCTATGAGGGCGACGACGCGTTTGTGGGCACCATATGCAAGCTCGAAGAGACTGAAACGGGCGTAGAGTATTCGCTGATGTTTGACGACGGCGATATCTTGGAGGGGCTCTTGGCCGCTGACCTTGAGTAAAACTCCGATTGAGACAAAGACTACGTTGCTCCCTCTGTGATTGATGCTACACTGTCAACAGTTGATGAGAATGGTAACCCCCAGTCAAGAATTATTGACATCATGCATATAGAAGATGAAAAAATATTCTTTTTAACAGCAAGGGGAAAACACGTGTATCATGAAATATTAAATCATCCTCAAGTCAGCTATCTGTGTTTGAACAATAATAAAACTGTTAGAATATCCGGCGAAGCCCATAAGCTGGAGGATCAGAAATACTGGATAGACCTGATGTTTGATGAAAACAGATTTTTAAATAATATTAAA
>CACXZL010000351.1 GCA_902772085.1 uncultured Coriobacteriaceae bacterium
CCACGGCGGTTCTTCGCACACCTGCTAGGCTTGGCGTATACCAAAACGTGAAGATGCTATTGTAAATATACCGACGTAGATGAGGTACATATCGAGAGAGGTCTTTGGGAGACCCGTGCATCGCGTGCATTTGCTCGTGTCAGCGGTGGCCCAACAGAGGTTAAGTGGAAAAATGCCGTATTGGTTATTATGCGACAGTTCAGCAAGATAAAAAAGTGGTCAACAAATACGTTACCTGAAAACAAGTATGTGAGCCACTGAGTTCTAATAAAAAAAGCAGGTAAACAAATTGCTTACCTGCGCATTAATCTGGCTCCCCGGGCTGGATTCGAACCAGCGACACATGGATTAACAGTCCACTGCGCTACCACTGCGCCACCGGGGAAAGTCTGTGTGCCTCAAGCACAAGGAATACTATACTCATTTTTTCGATTATTGCAAGTGAGAATTTGTAGATTTTTATTTGTTATTATAACAGCGGTTCCATTCGTCGCAATGCCACGAGGCGTCAGGCGCTTCTGCGCTTGGCGAGGCCGACTGAATTGCGACACGTGTACGCTTCTGGCCCGTTCGCATATGCGACAGGGAACGTTTGCGGACGGAAAGCGTACACGGCGTGCAGGTGCAGTGACTAGAGTGTACGCAGTGGAGGCCATTTTGTGATGGAGAGTGCGTACAGCAGGGCTTTGGGCGTGAATTCAACCGGCTTTGTAGGAAGCCTGGCGCTCCTCGGCGCTCGTGCGTTCAGTGTCTTCGGCGATGCAACGTGCGATCTGCTGCGCGACGTGGCGCTGGTCGCTTCCAGAAAAGTCGTGATCGGCTCCACGTATGACCTCGAGCGTGGCGTTCGGATAGGTGGCCACTGCGCGTTCGCTATACGTAATCGGAACGACGGGGTCATTGTCTCCATGCCAGATGTGGACCGGTCCTCCATAGCTCATATGCATATATGGGTCATAGTCCATGGCCTCCACGGCATACGCTTTTCCGAGTGGTTGCCACATCAAAAAAGTCTCTGGTACGTTTTTCACATCCCCGAAGCGTCCGCGCATTTGGGCGGGCACGCTGAAGCCGGGATAGAGAAGAAAAAGGCCTGCCACGTCGTCAGGTCGCGCGTCGGCTACCATCGAAGAGATGAGCCCCCCTTGGCTCTGGCCAAAGAGATACACGTGTCGCTTGTCCACCTGCGGGAGCGAGCGCACCATATCGAGTACACACTCGAGGTCTGTCTCCTCGGTCCTGATGGACATCTCTCGTGTGGACACCCCCGTGCTTTGACTTGAGAACGTGGCGCCGCAGTAGTCAAAAGCGTACGCCCCGTATCCCGCGTCGGCCATGAGACGTGCCCATACCGCGCTGTCGCGGTGCGAGCCTCCAAAGAAATGACTGCAAATCACAAAAGGCCGCTCGCCGTGCACGTCGCATGGGTCGAAGACCTGTCCATATATGCGCCCGCCTGGACGCTCTGTCCACAAGTCATGGACTTCGTACGACCCATTCATATGTGCTCCTTATACAGTGCGATGCTTTGAGGTTATAATACCGTTCGTTACTCGTTCGCTCTCTGCTCTATGCGAACCATGAAATTGTAGACCACGCGCAAAAGCGTGCGTCCCATAGAACGCTCCCTCTACGGGACGCACAGAATTATTCGAGATAACGTAAAGCACCTTCATAAACAAGTGCCCTCGTCCCCGCACGCGTGGTCCCACAGACGGCGACTCACGAAGTGGGCGAGCGAAGCGAGCGCGGAGTCGCTTGCTGACTGGCGCAGGGGCGGGAGGCTTGAACCAGAAAAACAAGAGCCTTTGCTGCAGATTTCTTGCGTCTTGCATCGCTGTGTTAGAATGCTTACGCTATGACACAAGTGTTTGTCGCTCGATTTCTGTGGGGTTAGCTTGGCTACTACCGACTTAGACAAGGGATCATCCGATTCCGCCTGGTATCCGGAACGGAAGAAGTCCTTATATATTCTCAAGCAACTGGTGACACGAGACTTCAAGCTCAAGTACCGTCGGAGCTTTCTGGGCGTTGCCTGGAGCGTGCTGAATCCACTGCTCATGATGATGGTCATGGCTGCCGTCTTCTCGACCATGATGAAGTTCTCGGCCGACAGCATCCCGAGCTACCCGCTCTACATCATCTTGGGCAACGTTTCGTTCACCCTCATGAGCGACGCGACGAGCCAGGGCATGGGCTCCATCATCGGTGCCGCTTCGCTGTTGAAGAAGGTGCGCATCAAACGCCTTCTCGCTTATAGCGGTGCTGCTCGTCATGTTTGTGGTGGGGGTGTACCCCACGTGGACGGCGCTGCTCCTGCCGCTCTTCCTCCTATACTTCGGCATGTTTTGCGTGGGGCTGTCCATGCTGCTCTCGGCGCTTTCGGTCTTTTTCCGCGACGTGATGCATCTGTGGTCGGTGGTGCTCACGGCATGGACCTACGCGACGCCGCTCTTCTATCCTTCGGAGATCCTGCCTGTCTGGATGATGCGGCTGGAGAACTTCAATCCCATGTATCACTTCGTGAACTACATCCGTGTGTTGCTCCTGTATCGGCAGGTCCCGTCGCTTTTGCTCAACGTCGCATGCGCAGCCTGCGGTCTGATCATGCTCGCCATAGGCGTGCTGGTGTTTAAGAAAACCGAACGTCGCTTCATTCTGTATATCTAGGAGGTGAGGCTGTCATGAGTGAGAACGTATCGTCGTCCACGTGGATGCCCGTTGCCGCCATCGACGAGTCGCCCCTGGAGTCACAGGGCTTCGTGTCGCTTCACGTCGAGCTCGAGGGCACGCCTCCGGCGAGTCGGCGCTTCGTATACAATTGGAAGAGCAGCAACGGTCTGGAGCGTGGCAAGACCGATCCGCAGCGGTTCAACGTCTTCAACTTCATCCCGCCGCACGACGGTCGGTTCTTCTTGAGCGCCGAGGTCATCGACGACGAGGGCGTGACCAAGAGCGCGGGGTCCTGGGTCGTGATCGGCGACGTGGACGAGGAGGAGTTCACCCGTCCTCCCATCCCCGACGAATCGGTGGAACCCGTGATCCAGGTGGACGACGTCTCCATGATCTTCAACATGGCCTCCGAGCAGTTCAACTCGCTCAAGGAGTACTTCATCGCGCTCTTTCGGCACGAATTGAGCTTCAAGGAGTTTCGCGCGCTCGACCACGTCTCGTTTACCGTGCGGCGCGGAGAGGCCTTTGGGCTCGTCGGCACCAACGGTTCGGGCAAGTCCACGATGCTCAAGATCATCGCGGGGGTGCTCGAGGCGAGCGAGGGCACCTGCACGGTGACGGGCTCCATCGCGCCGCTCATCGAGCTCGGCGCCGGCTTCGACATGGACCTCACGGCACGGGAAAACATCTACCTCAACGGTGCGCTTCTGGGCTATCGGAAGGAGTTCATCGACGAGCATCTGCAAGACATCATCGAGTTCGCCGAGCTGCAGGACTTCATGGACATGCCGCTGAAGAACTACTCATCGGGCATGGTGGCGCGCATCGCGTTTGCCATCGCCACCGTCACCGAGCCCGACATCCTGATCGTGGACGAGACGCTCTCGGTCGGCGACTTCCTCTTCCAGCAGAAGTGCCAGCGCAGGATCCAGGAGCTCATCGGCACGGGAAACGTCACCGTGCTGCTCGTGAGCCACAGCATCGATGTGGTGGAGGGCATGTGCGACCGCGTCTGTTGGATCGAGAAGGGCAAGCAGCGCATGATCGGCCCCACCGACGACGTGTGCGCCGCCTACCGGGATCTGGGGCAGTAGCATGGGGGAGACGAGGATCGACGTGAGCGTGGTCGTGCCGTGCTACAACGCGGCTCGTTTCCTTGACCAGGCGCTTTGCTCGGCCGAGCAAAATAGCGTCTGCAACCTCGAGGTCATCGTGCTCGACGATGGCTCCACGGACGACTCGCTTGCCATCATGCGTCGCCATGAGGCTCGTGACGCACGGGTCCGCGTGATTCACAAGCGAAACGAGGGCTATGGCGCCACGGTCAATCGCGGGTTTGCCGCCGCGCGGGGAACGTACGTGGCCGTGCTCGAGCCGGACGACTGGGCGGTGTCCGGCGCATACGACAAGCTCTTCGAGCTGGCACGCGCACATGGCATGCCCGACGTGGTGAAGGCGACGTACTGGCGCGTGCTTTCGCGTGGCGATGCGGACGGGGAGAGGGCGTACGGATACCTGCGCGGCCGCATACGGAAGGCTGGCCGGCGCATACGCCTTGCGGACGAGCCGCAGCTGATCCAGTATCACCCTTCCATCTGGTCGGCGCTCTATGCGCGAGACTTCCTTGAGCGGGAAGGCATCGAGATGGTGGAGGCGCCGGGAGCTGGGTGGGTCGACAACCCCTTCTGCGTAGAGACGATGTGTGCCGCCACTTCGATCGTCTATACCGACGAGGCGTATTACTGCTACCGCGAGGATCTCGCGACGGCGTCGAGCGCACACGTCTCGGCGCGCCTCATGATCGACCGCTGGAACGAGCGGCAGGACGTGCTCGACAGCAGAGGCATTCAGGAGGAAGGCATTCTGAGGGCAAACGCCATCGTCGCGCTGCGCTTCTTTGCGCGCATGCTTGAGACGGACGCCCTTGAAGACGAGGAGTTGCGCCACGACGCGCGTGCCATGGCGCGTCGCCTCGACCCCTCCGTGCTCGGTACCATAGATTGTATTTCCCCTGGCGTGATCGCCGAGGTCCTGCGTCTTGCCGCCGATGTGGGCGAAGGGGAATGGGCCCTCCGCCAAAACGGCCCTGCGTTTCTCGTACACAACTTGATGCTCGCGCGCGAGCGGTAAGGAGCCTATGCATGAGAGACCACGTGCTCTGCAACCTGGTGTTTGACGACGATGGATTTCTGGGCGAACATCCGGACCTCATCTTGCGTGCGCGTCCTGGTTCTGTGGTCTATGATGCGTCGTCGAAGCTTCTCGAGCTGAACGGTGACGTGGACTTCACCACCTATCTGAATGCGCTTTCCATCGGGAAGTGGCGCACCTATGCGAGCGTGCAGAGCGCCTACTTGCGGCTCGAGACCCGGGGAGGCGCATACGACGTCTATGGCACGTCGCTTGCGGAAGGCGCCCGCGAGCCCATCCGCTCGTCGCATCCGCTTGTGCACGTGGCCGCGAGCGACGGGTGGCGAAGCACGGAGTTCGTGATACCGGTGCCGGACGACGCGCCGATCGTGTCGTTTGCCATCGTGAGCAAGGAGCCGGTGCAGCTCAAGGGCGGCTGCTGGTATACCCACGTGAACGAGCAGCGTCTCAACGACGTGCGGCTTGCCATCGCGACCACGACGTTTCGCAAGGAGAGCTATGTCACGCGAAACGTCGAGGCACTACGCTCGGTATTGTTTGACGGCAAGGACGAGCCGTGCGACAAGTTCCACCTCTTCGTGGTCGACAATGGCCGGACGCTTGACGCAGCAGCTCTTTCCGACGCAAACGTGACGGTGATTCCAAACCCGAACGTCGGTGGGTCGGGCGGCTTTGCGCGGGGCATGATGGCGGCGCTCGACATCGACGCCACGCACGTGCTGCTCATGGACGACGACGTGCGCGTGTTTCCGGAGAGCTTCTTGCGCACGTACAACCTGCTTCGCCTGGCAAACGCACACTATGCCAACGCCTTCGTGGAGGGCGGCATGCTCAATATGGAGGATCCCAACCTGCTCTTTGAGGACGTGGCCACCGTGAAGCGCGACGGCATGTACGGCCGTGTGAAGGAGGACCTCTTCATAGACACGGTGGAAGGCATGTATGCTAACGAGACCACGAGCGTGGAGCTGCCGCGTGCGTATGGGGCGTGGTGGTGCTGCTGCATCCCCACGAGCGAAGTGCGCGAGCACGGCCTGCCACTGCCCTTGTTTGTGCGATGCGACGACGTGGAGTACGGCATGCGCTGCAAGCCTGCCATCATGACCATGAACGGCATCTGCGTGTGGCACGAGCGCTTCGAGGGACGCTTCCGCGCGTCGGTGGACTCCTACCAGCTCACGCGCAACTTCCTCATCATGGCTGCGTGCGACGAGTTGGACGGCTCGATCGTGCGTGCGTTCATGATGCGCTTTTCGAGGACGTTCCACATCTATCTGAGGTCCATGAACTATGACACGTGCAGTCTGATGCTCGATGGCCTGGCGGACTATCTGAAGGGCCCTGCGTTTCTCGCAACTGCCGACGGCGAGCAGATCCTGCGTCGCAACGGCAAGCGCAACGAGGTGCTCGACGACGTGAGAGAGCTCGATCCCGAGCTCGTCGCGGCCACCGTGCCCGATCCCAGGTATCTGGGCCAAGGGAAGGACAGGGGCATGTTGCTCAAGACGATCGAGATGCTGCCGCACGACCGACATGTGCTGCCCGACTTCCTGCTCTCGAACAAGCCCGCGCCGACGTACTACAGCCGCGGTGCCTATCCCGCGCGCAGGACCATGCGCCGCAAGGTGCTCGTCGCCTACGACCAGAGCGGCACGCAGGCGCATGTGCGGACGATGGATCGGGGTCGGTGGAATCGTTTGCGGGAGCGCTATCGCGTGCTGATGCGCGAGTACCGCAAGAGCGGCAAAGAGGTCGCGGAAGAGTATCGCGCCGCGATGCCCGAGCTCACCTCGCGTTCGTTCTGGGAGCAGTATCTCGCAGAGCGCGCATAGCGGCAAAACAGTGACAACGCTCGTCCCCATCTGTAAAAATTCAGAAGCTTCGTGTAGAGAGGAGACATTATGGATGGTCCAAAGTTCAGGGCAAAGAGCTGGGGCGTAGCCTGCATGCTGGCGGTTTGCGTGGCACTGGTCGTCGCCCTCGTGCCGAGTATGTCGTTTGCGGACGAGCCTACAAAGATGACGGAGGGTGACGTCATCTCTGGGTTCGTGCCGGCAGGTACGAACTGCGAATCAAGCGATCCAGGCGTCGCATGGATAGACAAGGCGGGCAACCTCAATGCGTTGAGGGCGGGCACGACAACCATCAGCGACGGGAAGCAGACCTTTGAGGTGGAGGTCGGCGACTATGAGGACGGCTCGCCCGTGGTGGGAAACCTCAAGATATTGGCGCGCTACAACGACTCGATGCAGTTCTATGACGGACACGTGTACCTGCTTTTCACATCGTATCAGGATGGCGTGACCGTGAGCGTGGACGACTTGTATGGCGCGTACAAGATATCGGATCAGTACTATGAGGATATCAATGAAGACATAGCGAACGGATCGAACCATACGGGTACGGACGCGGAGAAGTATTTCACCTTCACCGATGACGCGAGCACCACGACGCTCAACAGAGGCCAGGTCGTGACCGTGGGCATGTATCGTGGCTTCGACCTCAGCGTGGCGCAGGCAGTGATTGGCTGCATCAAAAATAGCACGGTGTGGGCAGGGCTCAGGAATGCCGTGAAGACGGAGATCATGGAAAACGTCTTCAAGCTCCTCAACGACGAGTCGATTTCGGTGGAAGACGCGCTTGCCCGCATCCAGGAGATCGCGACCAGCGAGGGACTCGACTACAACAAGCTGATTGACGGCACGGTGGAAGGCGGCGTGTGCCTCAACCGAGAGCTGTACAACCAAAAGCTCGAATGGGACCAGTACGAGAACGTGACGTACGACCTCGACATCACCGAGAAGCAGCTTCATACGCTGTTTGCGCATATGA
>CACXZL010000352.1 GCA_902772085.1 uncultured Coriobacteriaceae bacterium
CTGGCCACCCGATCCACGCCTGGCCGCCCTGCCCCAGCTCCACCCGCGTGCCGCCCGGCCCCAGCCCATCTTTCCGATGCCTCAACAAACCCACTTGCAGTCCCCCTAACGGGTGATGTTAACCCGCTATGGATACGTTCGTGTACGTCTTGTGGTACACGGTTTCGAACCCGGAATTGGGAGAATGACCTCATCAACAGGAGGAGGTCGAAATGGAAAACATCTTGACGGCAATGGCGAGGCAGTTCCTGCCGCAGATGGAGCCAGAGGAGAGGGCCGAGGCCCTGAGATCGCTGAAGAGGATGATCGACGAGGAGTTCTTCGCCATGGCGGTGGCGGAGTCGGGCGACGAGACGGCCCGTTACATGGAATGCCCGCGATGCGGCTCCGACCACGTCGTCAAGCGCGGGCTGGACGGCCGAGGCGAGCAGCGTTTCCTGTGCCGCCGCTGCTCGAGGACCTTCACGGCGAGGACCAACCGCGTGTTCGCGACGACGAAGCTCGACCGCGCGACCTGGATGAAGTTCGCCGAATGCCACGTCGACGTGCTGACCCTGCGGGAGTCTGCCGAGAGGTGCGGCGTGAGCCTGAAGACGGCGTTCTTCATGCGCCACCGGATTCTGGAATGCATAGCGCAGAGCATGCCGGCGTTCCGCAGCGCCGCCGGCGACGGCATGGAGATAGACGAGTGCTACCTCCGGGAGAGCTTCAAGGGCAACAGGAAGAACGCCGCGTGCGGGATTCCCAGGAAAGCCCACCACCGGCCCGAGGGCATCGACCACTACGAGCAGATATGCGTGCTGACCGGCATCAACGACGCCGGTGACTTCTTTTTCGAGATGACCGGGCGCGGCGCCATGAGCGGCGAGCAGGCGGCGAGGTTCCTGGAGGGCAAGGTGGCGAGCGGGACCATCGTCGCCACCGACAAGGCGCACGCCTACAGGGAGTCGCTCAGCACGCTCGACGTGCGCAGGCACGAGGCGCACGGCTCGCGCGAGCACGCGATCAACCGCGTCAACGGCCTGCACAGCCGCATGATGAAGTTCATCGACGGCTTCCACGGCGTCGCCACCAGAAGGCTCTGGAACTACCTGGCGTGGTTCAAGTGGATCTGGAGCTTCAGGCGCGGCCGGACCGCCGAGCAGACCGCCGTCCTCGTCGTCAAGCAGGTTGGCGCGAGCCCGTACAAGACGACCTGGCGCAACTACAAGAGGACCCCGTACCCGTTCTACGACTACTGGGTCAAGCAGGCGAAATGGGACTGGCGAGCGCGTGCGGCGCTGCCGCTGGCCATGGGGACCGTATCCAAAGCGGGTTAACATGTCCCACTTAATGGTCTTCTGCCAATTGTTCTGAATGGTAGTATCTTTTAGATACAGTCCCGAAACGATGCCATCTGTTCCGCTATTGTGGCTAATCGAAGGTGCTTTGTTCACCTAGCCTCGGCTCACTCGGCCCGCTCGAACCATAAGCATAGTTGACTTCACTTGCGTTTCCGTACCCCGCAAAGCGAAATAGTGTACACACTTCTGCGCTTTAAAAAAATCTGCACATCGCGACCTGGTCATTTACACACGCGTCGGAAAAGTGTGTACACTAATTCGCTTTGCGGGGTGCGGAAACGCAAGGGGAGCGCCCGGTTTCCCAAAGCAGCAAAGTGTGGTTGCCGTTGATGTCCGCAACGCCCTGGGTGTTGGTGGTGAACCTTAACCGATACTTTGGGGAGTCTCCCCAAAGTGTCGGTAATGCAATGATCGAGCCAATCGAAGGGGTGAAAACTAACCCGATCCGATTGCTGTTCGCAGCTCGCATGCTGATCGCAGCTCGCATGCTGGGGCGACCCTATGCATTTCGCGAGGGGGATTACGCGAAGGCGGTCATCGCAACGGTGCCGACCACGATGAGCAAGAGGCCGAGGGAAGTCTTGCGGGATAGCCGCTCGCCTAGGACGAGCCATGCGAACGCGATCGAGGCGACGATCGAGAGCTTGTCGACCTGCACCACCACGCTCACCACCCCCGTTTGCAGCGCGTAGTAGTAGCATAGCCATGACGCCCCGGTCGCCAGGCCGCTCAGTGCGAGGAAGGCGAGCTCGCGGCGCTCGATGCCCCGGACGAGCCCGAGCTTACCCTTCCAAGCGACGATGCCCCACGATGCCGCGAGGACGACGCAGGTGCGGATGGCGGTGCCCAGGCTCGACTCCACACCGTCGATCCCCACCTTTCCCAGGATCGCCGTGAGCGCGGCGAACAGCGCGGCGAGCACGGCGTAGGCGAGCCAGCCGAGGCCGCCGTCCCGCGGGGGGCGTACGTCCTTCCGCTCGATCATCATGAGCGTGCCGACCAGGATGACGGCAATGGCCGCGAGCTTCACCCCGAGGTTTGCCGTCTCGCCGAACAGCGCGATCGCCAGAAGCGACGCAAGCACCGCGCTCGACTTGTCGATAGGCACCACCTTGTTCACGTCGCCCAGCGAAAGCGCCTTGAAGTAGCAGATCCACGACCCACCGGTGGCAAGCCCCGACAAGACGAGGAACAGCCAGGTGCGCGGTTGGATTTCGCCGATGGCGCCGAGCGGCCCGACGCACGCCGCGACGACCCACGCAAGGACGAGCACGACGCAGGTCCGCATGGCCGTCGCTACGTCGGAGTCGGTCGTCTGGACGCCGAGCTTGCCGAGAATCGCCACGAGTCCTGCGAACAGCGCAGAGCCGCATGCCGCAATCACCCACATCAAGCGATGCCGCCTTCCTCCTTCGAACGAAATAATATGCTGCAAGCATTGTAATCATGCGATGGCACCGCAGCCAGTGGAGCTAGTGCGACTGCAAGGTGTCGGGCCGTATCCAAAGTGGGTTAACATGTCCATGGTGCGGGACTCCTGGACCTGCCGCTCGGGTCTAGCATCCAAGCCGACAGACGGACCAGCACGGAACGAGGTGATCCGCATGGGCGTTGAAAGGCAAAACAGGGGCGCTTACAGC
>CACXZL010000353.1 GCA_902772085.1 uncultured Coriobacteriaceae bacterium
CATGCGTGGTGGTCCGCAGCCACCTGATGCGCCGCGACGCGCTCTGCGGACCGTTCGCGGCGTGGCATGCGCCATCTCCCGAAGGTCGTGTACGTGGCCGGCGCGTCTCTGTTTTCATGGTGGTGCGCTGGGTCTGCATGGTGGGCTTCTTTGCGCTCATGGTGTTTGGCGGCGTCCTGCTTGGCGTGCGCTACTCGTGGATCAGCATTCCCGTCCTGTCGTGTCCGGCAAACATGTCACAGCTCACCGAGGCGAGTTGCTACTATCTCGCGCACCTCGAGGAGCTTGCCGGACTACCGCTGATGGGCGTCGTGGCCTTCGCAACCAGCACGCTGGGCTTTATCCTCGTTTTTGGGCGGGTGCTCTGCGGCTTCGTGTGTCCCATGGGCCTCGCCCAGGACGTCATGCATAAGATTCGGCAAGCGACCAAGGTCGAGGGTATCGCCATGACCGAGAGGATGTACCAGGCGCTTGTGCCCATACGCTGGGTCATGCTGCTTCTGATGATTGGACTCAGCTTCGCCGGGGGCAACTTCTGCAATTTCTGTCCGGCGATCGCCCTTACGCCCGTCGCCGCCGGCCTCTCCGTGAGCCTGTATGCAAGCGGCTTCCTCATGGTCTTTGTTCTCATTGCCAGCTTCTTCAAGCGCCGCTTCTTCTGCACGATCTGCCCGCTGGGCTATCTCATGGGGCTGGCATACCGTGTGCAACCGTTCCGCATCAAGAAGGACTGCACCGCATGCACCGAGTGCGGCGCGTGCTACGAGGCCTGCCCGATGGGCATCAAGCAGCTCTATACCGAACGCGAGAAGACCGACGTGACGGACGTCACCTGCATCATGTGCGGCGAATGCGTGCGGTGCTGTCCTGAAGACTGCGCACTCTCGCTCACCTTCTTGGGGAAGGGCGTCTACGTCTCCAAGCGCTCGAGGGTCGTCCGAGGATACAGGAGGTAGGATCATGGAATATGCAGACGTCGCGCAGGAGCAGCGCGAGCAGCGACGCAAGCAGCGATTTGCAGCAAAGTCCACGCACATGGCGCAGCGATACCTTCGCCGCATGCGCGAGCTTGGAGGCGCGATGGAGCAGATGGAGCCTTTCTTCAGCGTGCTGGAACGCGTCTATGTGCAGGGCCTGGACGTTGAGCGACCGTGCAACGCGAAGACAGTGGGCACATACTGTGTGCAGGTTCCTCAGGAGCTCATCTATGCCGCCGGCGCGCAGCCGGTCAAGCTCTGCAGCGGGCACTACACGGCCTTCTCCATCGGCGACGACGTGGTTGCGCGCGACGCGTGCCCACTCGTGAAGGCGATCGCCGGATTCGAGCACATGGGCACGCTGCCCCTTTACGAGAACTGCGCGCTCATGGTGGTGCCCATCACCTGCGATTGCAAGAAGAGGATCGCCGGCCTCCTGCGGGGGAGATGGCCCGTTCACCCGCTGCATGTGCCCGCAAACAAGGACGACGAGGATGTCGAGCGCTACGTGGCTGACCTGTACGAACTCATGCACATGGTCTCGCAAGTGACCGGTCGGGAAGTCACGTATGAATCGCTCGCACGTGCCCTCAACCTGACGGGGCGCGCCCAGTATGAGCTGTCGCGCTTCCTGCGCATAAAGCGCTCCACGCCAAATCTGCTGCGCGGCACGCATGCCATGGCCGTCATGAACGCGTCGTCGTATCTCGATGCCGGGGTGTGGGCAGACGCGATGGGCGCACTCAACGACGAGCTCGAACGCAGGGCACGCGCCAACGAGCTCGTCTCGCACAAGGACCTGCCGCGCATCATGCTCACGGGGTCGCCCATCGTCTTTCCCAACCTCAAGATTCCCCTGCTCGTCGAGGAGGCCGGCGGCATGGTGGTCGCCGACGAGACGTGCATGGGGGAGAGGGGCATGTCCGATCCGGTCGTTCCCGTGGACGCGTCGTTCGACGGGCTCATGCGCTCGCTCGCGATCCGTTCGCTGCGACCTTGTCCGTGCCCCACCTTCGCGGATAACTCGCAGCGCATCTACCGGCTTCGCCAGATGGTGCGCGACTACCGCGTAGAGGGCGTCATCTATCACGTGCTGCGCGGGTGTGTGGTCTACGACTTCGAGTACCGCCTCGTGGAGGAGGAGCTCGAGAGCATGGGCATCCCCGTCATTCGGCTCGAGAGCGACTACACCGACCAGGACGTCGAGCAGCTTCGCATTCGCTCGGAGGCGTTCGTGGAGACCATCAAGCTCAAGAAAGGACCGATCAAGGCCAACCGAGCCTAGGTGCGGTCTAAAGCGGTGCGTGGCCACGAAGCCGCGCGAGGGAACGGAGGAAACGTGAAACGGTACTACATAGGGCTGGACGGAGGATCGACATACCTCAAGGCGGCCATGATCGACGAGCGGGGCAACGTGGTAGACACCATGGTGCGCAACACAGGCATCGACAACTCCGGTACCGCGAGCGCCCTTGTCGACGCGATCTGTCGGCGCCGCGGCATCGTGCGCCAGCAGGTGGGCTACATCATGGCGACGGGCTACAGTCGCAAGGTGCTCGACGTGGCGGACGACGACATAAGCGAGATCACCGCCCACGCGTACGGCGTGCGCATCACCGCGCCGCCCTCATGGCGACCGGGCATGATCGTCGACGTGGGCGGGCAGGATAGCAAGATCATCTATCTCGATGCCAACTACACCGTGAAGAACTTCTCGATGAACGACAAGTGCGCTGCGGGCACGGGCAAGTTCATGGAGGTCATCGCGCAGATCCTCGAGACGACCATCGACCAGGTGGGGCCCTTGTCGCTCCAGAGTACCGAGCCGTGCGACATCAACTCCACCTGCGTGGTCTTTGCGCAGTCGGAGGTGATCTCGCTCGTGGCGCGCAAGTACGACCGACGCGACATACTCGCCGGCATGCACTTGTCTATGGCGCGGCGCATCATAAAGATGATACGTAAGTCTGAGAAGGGCGGCGACGTGCTGATGAGCGGCGGGGG
>CACXZL010000354.1 GCA_902772085.1 uncultured Coriobacteriaceae bacterium
AGAAACGCTTCGAGCCTCTCGTTTCCGTACTCTTCCTCGTTCACGTTGAACGCCTCGTTGACGCCATCGGTGTAGAGCAGAATCTCGTCGCCGGGATAGAGCATGATCTTCTCCTCTCGGTACTTCGCGGTCTCGAAGGTACCGAGAAAAAGCCCGCATCGCTTCTTGAGCCACACCCAGGCACCACCCTCGCCGCGGCGGACCAGGGGGAAGTTGTGACCTGCATTCACGTACGTGAGCTCGCCCGTCTCCCAGTTGAGCGTGGCGACCCAGACGGTCACAAACATGCCGGCGTCGTTGGTCGCACAGAGCCGCCGATTTACACTCAGTATCGCCTCCGCCGGACCCATCCCGGTAGAGAGGTAGTTCTCTATCTCCGCCTTCGCCGCCATCATAAACAACGCGCCGGGGATGCCCTTGCCGCTCACGTCGGCGATGAGAAACACCAGCGTGTTGTCGTCGACGAGGAAGAAGTCGTAGAAGTCGCCTCCGACCTCCTTTGCCGCATCCATCCTGGCGTACAGGTCGAACGCATCGATCTCCGGAAAGGGCGGAAACGTACGGGGCAAGGCGGACCTCTGGATTGCCTTGGCGGTCGCCAGGTCCACCTCGTTGCGATGCTCTGCCTCCGATATGAGGTTCTTGAGCGCATCGACCGTCCCGTTTATGCCGTTTGAAAGCGACGTGAACTCCGGAGACTCGCTTAGCTCGACCTTGGTGTCGAGGTCTCCGTCCGTGATCCGTGCCAGCGCCTCGTTTGTGTGGTCTATGGGAAGCAACACGAAGCGCTCGATAAACAACTGCGCCACCAGGTATACGGCGAGGAGCATCACCAAGATGGTCAACGTGTTCCATACGATTACCGTGCTGCGATTTGCAAAGACGAGCCCGGTAGGCATCAGAGAGCACACGATGCAGTCCAGCCCTCGATACGTCACGCGCTTCGCGCGCGCATAAGCCAGCTCGACGTTGCCCTCCCAAATGTATCGAGTCAAGGAGTCATCGTCCTGAATGTCCATGTCGTCGAGAACGATGCGCACCATCTCGTTCGGCTCCGAATCGGCACTCTTCCTCAGGGACTCAGCGTCAAGGAGGGACACGTTGTCAGAGATCTTCTCTCCCTTCGCGAACGCGTCGTCGTTCGACGAGATGATCGTCTTCGATGATTCGGCGTACACCACGACGATACCGTCACGATCCGAGCTAAATCCGCTCATCGGATCGTCGTCGGACACGATGGCGTCGAAGTCCTCGTCCAAGCCCACGTACTCGTCGATCTGCACGTGGTCAACCAGGCTTGCCAAGGCGGCGTCCCGTCTTTTGTTTGCCTCGAGCTGGCCTCGCACAAACTCGATCTGCGCATCCATGCGGTTGTAGGCATCGTGCTTCTCTTGCTCGGTTATCACCATGAAGCTGACGGTGACGATAAGCGCAAAGGCCACGTATACCACTGCAAAGAGCCCGATCCGAAACGTATCGGAGAGAGAGCGAGTCGCCTCCCTCTTCTTCATGACGCTCACGACCGCGTCGCAGACCATCGCCGCCACAAACGAGAGGAAGACGTCGTATCGGAACTGGCCCAAGACGGTCCCCATGCGCATGAACGCACGCATGCTCTCATCGCCCACGATGCTCGCAGAGCCGTCATTCAGGGCAGGCCCTTCGCTCATTGCCGTCTTGACGAGATACATGAATGCCTGGATGAGGCTCATGCAGGCAAATCCCGTGCTAAACAAGAGGGAAAACAACACGCTCGATACGAAAAGGTACCAGAGACGCCTGAAGCCGCGTGGATTGTTGCGCAGGGCGAACGCATAGATGATGCCGGAGAGAAAGCCTGAAATCCCAAAGAGGACTATGGACGTCACGGGCCCCACGAGCACAAGCTCGTAATAGTCGAGAGGCTGCAGGGCGGAATGAAGCGCGAGCGTAGCACCGGCAAACACGCCGAGCAGAAAGCCGTAACGTGGCCCGAGCAGCAGCCCTGCGGCGCACAGTGGCACCAGCAGACCGATGATGAACGAGTTCTGCGAGCCAGGCAAAGAGATGGTAAGGAACCCGAGCTGCGTGAAGTTGAGCATCACCATGGTCAGTGCGATGATGAACGCACTTATCAGCCGCCATCGCCTGCTCTCGCCGGCGAGCAGTCCCCTCCCTCGGGCCTTGCGCCTCATCTTTCGCAAGTCGGTACTCGCGTCCATACAGCTCCCCTCCGTAGGCTTCGTAGCACGTCATGAAGAATTGTAGCACGTACGAATAAGACACCGTAAACGCGTCGCATGTAGAACCTATCCAACATAGCGATTCAAAACAGCGGGCCGGCCATTCACGAAGGCGCCGGCCCGCTTGCCAACGGACAGATCCTAGAACCTGTTTATGTCGGTGAGGTTGAAGCGAGGAATGAGTCTGAGCGCGTAGATCAGCACGCCGGCAGAGAAAGCCGCCGCGCCGACGGCACCGACGACCGCGGCCGTCACGTTGAATCCCTTGATGAAGTATCCCATCGAGGGCTCGAGGGCAAACAAGGACACGGCACCCATGACGGCACCGAGCACGATGCCCAAGATGATGCCGATGATCGTGAGCAGGATCGAGTCTCGATAGATGTATGCCTGCGCCGCGTCGGTGGAGAAGCCGCAAATCATGAGCACGATGAGCTCGCGCTTCTTCTCCTGCACAAACATGACGTAGAGGTTCAGCAGCACCATCAGCGCCATGAGACCCGAAAGCACCAGGTAAATGATCACGACCTTGTTCATGATGCCCGTCATCTGGTTGAAGGCGTAGGCGGCGTTTTCCTTGTCGTCCACGAGGGAGTTGTACCCTTCAGCGCCGGCAAGGGCTTCGCGCGTCCGGCTCATGTCGGCACCGTCGAGGTTTACCAGCAGCGCGTTCGGCATGGGTTTCTCGCCAAAGGCCTCACGGTACTCCCGTTGGCTCAAGACGAACTCCTGGCGCAGGAGGTAGTAGTCAAAGAACCC
>CACXZL010000355.1 GCA_902772085.1 uncultured Coriobacteriaceae bacterium
GCAGACAGGCAGATGATCAGCTACGGATGATCGCGAGAAATTCATCGCGCTTTGCCTCCATGATTTCCTTGGTCTTTCCTTCGAGATTGAGACGCACCAGCGGCTCGGTGTTCGACATGCGCACGTTCGCCCAGTAGCCTTCGGCATCCCAGGCGTCGACCGAAACCCCGTCGAGCTCGAACACGCGCGCCTTCGCCGCGTAGAGCTCCCTTATCTTCGCGAGGATCTCGGCGGGGGGCGTAGCCGTCTTGGTGTTGATCTCGCCCGACTGCGAGTACTTCCTGAGCGGGGCGATCAGGGCGGAGAGCGGCTTGTCCGAAGCCGAGACGATGTTCGCGAGCGCGAACGTCGCCATCGAGCTCGACTCGGCCGTGGAGTTCGCCTTGAAGTAGTAGTGGCCTGAAAGCTCGCCCGCGAAGATCGCATCGTTCTGGCGCATCTGCTCCTTGATGAAGGAGTGCCCGACGCGCGACATCATGGGCTTCCCGCCCGCCGCGGCGATCACCTCCTCGCACACCTTGGAGGACCGGAGGTCGTAGAAGCACGCCGCGCCGGGGTTCGACGCGAGGAGGTCCTGCGAGACGAGCGCGGTGATGAAGTCCATCGGAATGATCTCGCCGTTCTCGTCGAGGAAGCCCGCGCGGTCGGCATCGCCGTCGTACGCGACGCCGAACGCGTACTTGCCGGGGTTCGCCTTCATGAGCGCCTGGAGATCCTTCAGCGTCTCGTGGTGGAGAGGGTTCGCGTCGTGGTTCGGGAAATCGCCGTCGTACTCGCCGTAGAGCGCGTCGTAGGTGATGTCGGAGTCCCTGAACGCGACGGATTCCGCTATGCCCATGCCGTTCGCGAAGTCGAGCGCGAGGTGGAGCGGGCGCTTCATGTGCGCAAAGGCCCTGACATGCGCGGCGTAGTCGGCCGAGACGGTGGCCGGGTCGCCGTCCTCGGGAGGCGTGGGCTGCGTGGGCTCGCCGACGGCCGGGGTCACCACCTCGGCGCGGAGCTTTGCGATGGCGGCCGACTCGCGCAGGCGGTCGCGGATCGTGGTCTCGTCCATGCCATAGGCGCCGGCCAGGCTGGCGATGTCGTCGGTGCCAAAGGTGCTGGTAGCGTAGGCAATCAGCTCCTCGTCGGAGACCGAGATACCACGGGCGTCAACCTCGCGCATCAGGATGGCGGTGCGGGCCGCCGAAAGCACGCTCTCGGCCGAGGGAGCCAGGTACTTCCCGTCGCCTGCGGTAACAGAATCCAGCGAGCTGGCCTGGGCGATGGCGTCGCGCGCCGTCACCTCGTAGGTCTCACCCTCGTAGACGTAGGTGGCCACGGCGTCGTCCAGCTGCTTCTCGGTGATGACGGTCTGCCCGTTGAGCTTGCCGAAGTTGACCTTCTCCCTAAAGACGAAGTGCCCCACGAACAGGCCCGCGATCAGCGCGCACAGAAGCAGCACCAGCCAGACGGCCGTGGGCACGCGCGAGCCGCGCATGGCGGGCCTCTGCGGGTAGGCCGACGCGGCCGGCATGTTAGAGGCAGACCTTCTGGCCCGCCTGCCGCTTGTCGCCATGGCTACTCCCCGCCCTTGGCCGCGGCCATGATCTGCGTGGAGTACACGCGCATGAAGCTCTGCGAGTTGTCGGCGTCAAAGCTCACGCGGGCGATGAGGGCCTCGCGCACGCTGTCGGCAAGCTTGCCCTGGGCAAACTCCAGCAGCGCGATCAGCATGTCGTGGTATTCCGGGTCGCCGTGGTAGCACTGGATGGCCTCGTCGATGATGGGCCAGACCTGCTCGGAGCGCTCGGGGCTCGTGGCGCCCAGGCGGCACAGGAAGCGGAAGGCCGACAGCCTCACCGCAGCTGAGCTCTCGTCAAAGAGCGACGCCTCGGCCCCGTCGTAGCCCTCGGCCACGGCGTCGGGGTCAAGAAGCACCAGCTCGCCCAGCACGTCGAAGATCTCCCAGCGCGTCTGCGCCTCGGGGCGGTACACCGCGTCAATGAGCTCCTCTGCAAAGGGCAGCAGCTCCTGCGGGTTTTTGTGGGCAATGATGGCAAGCTGGTGGGCGGCCTCCTGGCGGCTGCGGCGCCGCGAGCCAGCCAGTGCGCTCACCAGATAGTCTGCGTTGAGGGTTGCCTGCGATTCTTCTGCCATGGTGGATTCCTCTCTCTCCTACTCCGAGAAGCCGTCAACCATGACGGTTCCACTCCGTGAGTCCTGATGAATGTCAATGAAACCAAGTTTTGCCGCTTCGCGCAAGAGCATCGTGAAGGAACGATACCCATAACTTCGTTCGCTGAACTGCGGACGCTTGCGCTTCATGGTGTCCTTCAGGCGCGAGGCAAGAATTGATGTGTCGCTTTCGCCCTGCAGCGCGTCGATGGTTTCGAAAAGTAGCTGGTAGCAGGGGTACTTCTCCTGTGTGACCTTGCCCTCGAACGAGGGGATGCGCCCGGAGCTCACAATGTCCTCGTAGAAGATGAACTCGTCGGTCACCTCGGTTAGAAGCGAGCTGGTGGCCTCCTTCATGCCCACGCCGATAACCGTCTTGCCAAACTCCTTGAGCTTGGAGACCAGCGGCGAGAAGTCGGAGTCGCCCGAGAGGATGGCAAAGGTGTCGATATGGTCTTTGGTGAGGCAGATCTCCATGGCGTCCACCGCCAGGCGGATGTCGGCGGAGTTCTTGCCGGTGTAGGCACGGTCGGGGATCTCAATCAGCTCGATGCCCAGCTCGTGCAGGGGCGTGATGGCGTCGGAGAAGCGCTGCCAGTCGCAGTAGGCGCGCTTGGCCGTGATGCGCCCCTTGTCTACCAGGCGCTCTAGAATGCGCTTCACGTCGGGCATGGGACCAACTTCCTGGTGCCCGTTGCGCTTGCGCCTCCCGGTTCCGAGGGCGAGGTTCTCGTAGTCGATGAGAACCGCCATCGAACTCTGGGTTGTTTCACTCATGTGGTACGGGTTCCTTTCGTTGTGCGTACGCGCGCAGGTTGTT
>CACXZL010000356.1 GCA_902772085.1 uncultured Coriobacteriaceae bacterium
CAAAAGAACCCGCCTGCAGACTTTCGCCAACTGGGCTTTTGCCGAAATCACATGAAGGTACGTGCAACTATGAACTGAAGGCCGGCCCGCATCGATCCCTCACGCCGACCCGGCCACCAGCGGACGCCCCACTTTCCAGACGCCACGACCATCAACCAGCAGTGTCCGCGCGAGCGCGTGCACCCAACTCTGCGAGCCCGAAGTCAGCGCGCGCCGCCAAACGCATCAAATGCGGCATGCGCGGCAAACGCACGCCATGGATTCAATCCAGCACCTCGCAGCACAAGCGCACAGAGTGCATAATATATCCGTAGCGGCCTTCGGTCGCATGACCGCAGGGAACCGCCCGTTGCAACCGCACATCCACGAAGCCGCGGCAAGTGACCAAAGCGCCCCGTCCAGAGAGCCTCGTCACCAAAGGAGGATGAACCATGTCATACGACCTGCAACGATTCAAGGACGCTCAGGAATGGGACTACGAGACGGCACTCGCCGAGATACGCTCCGGGAGGAAGCGCACTCACTGGATTTGGTACATCCTCCCCCAGCTGCAAGGACTCGGCCACAGCTCGATGTGCGCACGATACGGCATTAAGGACATGGGCGAGGCGGAGGCCTACCTCAACGACGAGACGTTGCGGGCGCGGCTCGTCGAGATGGCGCAGGCTCTGCTCGGTCTTCGCACAAGCGACCCCGTGGCGGTGATGGGCGGCATCGACGCGCTCAAACTCCGCTCGTGCATGACGCTCTTCTCGCTCGCCCGCAACGCCGACCCCGCGTTCCAGGCGATGCTGGACAAGTACTACGGAGGCGAGCCCGACCACCGGACCCTGGAGCTACTAGGGATGCGATAGCAGCACCTCTGAAATACAGGAACCGCTCGCAAGACGAAAACCGTTTGAAGCGTGTGTTCGCATTCAGACCAGAAAGCAACAATCCACGCAACCGCAACAGGATGACGAGTGTATGGCGTATAGGTCGCCTAGACAGATTGAGAGAATGCCGCCCTCAGCTGCAGGGCTACCATGCGCGGCCTGTTTGCGAGCGCCGACGCAATCCGACACGCCCAGCACGCCGGCAGGAACACGGGAACCCGGTCAACCGAAGAGACGTGCCTCGCATCGGCAGGCACGCCGCCCATCGCGCACGAGGCAAGGGACGACATCCCATACGGACTCATCGATCTCGGCCCCGTCCATCATTGCCAGATATCCTGATTAGCAAACCTGAAAACCCAGTCACGCGCCTCAAGCGCAGCGCGTCTCACCGCACATGGCGCACGACCTTCGACATGCGTCGACGCACTGCCAGGAGCGCTCGTTTCAGAAGCACGCGTGGCCGCTCGAAGACGAGCAAGGCCCACATGTATGCGCGATAGCCCGGCTCATCGACGCTATGCTTGTGCCCGGCGCGCACGAAGCTGACCATCACGCCGACCACGTCATCCTCGGCCACGTGCTCCCGGCAAACGCAGTTGTCGCCCAGTATCATATACCCATCGGGCAGCACCTCCACCACGCGGTGCAGCACCCAGCTCGTCGGCGGACGCCGGTATAGCACCACGTCGCCCACGCGGCAGCGCCCATCCTTGGGCGCCAAGGTAAACAAGTCGCGTCCCTCGCGCAGAAGCGGTAGCATGCTCTTACCCACGTTTGTATACGTGAGGTTGCCGTGCTGCGAGAGGTACTCCTCGTACGTGAGGGTCTCACTCATCCAGGGCACCAATCCGCCGCAGCTCGTCCAAGACACGCGCCACGTCGCGCTCGATGACGCCCGAAGGCGCGTCAAAACGCTGTCGCATGGCCGCGACCACAGCCTCCTCGGTGGTCTCCTCGCCAAGCAGTTCCAGCATCGCACCAAACGTCTTGTTGCCACGCACCAATCCCGACCAGCCGGCGGCCCCCGTGGGCACGAGCAACGACTCGCCATCTGCGTCGTGCGTGATGAACTCCTTCTTCAACCTCATAGGGTATCCTTTCCACTCATGGCAGCGAAGGAGACCCGCGCCGCCTCGATATGCTTGTTGCAGCCCAATCGCCAGAGCTCCACGCTCGACACGAGGTGGTCCACGAGTCCCAACGTCGAAGAGAGCGCCAAGGGATCGAGCGGCCGATATACGTGTGCCAGAAGCGCTGCGTACGCCTTGACCGCCGTAAGGCGCTCAATGTGGTTGCACTCAGCTCGTCCCAGCAGGCACACCGCCCGCAGGGGCACGGCCACGTTGGTAGAGAGGCGATGCTTCCCGTCCCAGGGCGTACCATACGCAACGGCTCCCTCGTTGCCGACCCGCACGAGCGGCTTGTCGTCGTTGACCATGATAGCACGCTCGCCCAGAAGCTCGCGCCAGAGGCGCGTATGGGTGCTCTTTCCCGTGCCGCTCGGCGCGCAAAACAGGTATGCCGCACCCTCGACGGCAACGCATGACCCATGCACGAGCACGACGCCGCGCTTCGGCATTGCTTCGGCCACATTGCGGTACACGGCCAGCGTCTCCAGGTAACCGTCAGTAGGGGTATGCGTATCGAGCTCGGCGGCGCTGGCCGCCTCGGAACGCTCCCTCTCGAAATCGATGTCGCCCTGCGTGGTATGCACCACGAACTCAGGCATGCCGTCGCAATGATAGCCCCGACAAAGCTCGTGCACGTCTGGATGCAGCGACTCGACGCGCACCGTCATGTCCGCGAAACGGTACGTGCCAATCATGCGGGCCATCCTAAGCCGCAGTGCTGCCGACACCGCAGCCCACGGTAAGTGCGTGCCCATCCCTGACGCCGTTCGAGCGCTTTAGGTGGAGAAAGACGCTGCGGCCTTCTGTTGCTTGACCACCCATGTGGCTACTCCTTCCTCTGGCGATTCGCGCGAAGCCACAATACCAACGAGACGACCGCAGCGATACCGCTGGACGGGGTGACGAGATGCAGCACTCCGCCTTTGCGCAACCTGTATCCCGCGGACTCGTCGTGGTAGCGTCTTCGG
>CACXZL010000357.1 GCA_902772085.1 uncultured Coriobacteriaceae bacterium
GGAGGCTCGGCGGGATGCGGAGAGGTCGCTGGCTGGGCTGTGCCAGGAGCTCGATGGCTTGCAGCGACAGATCGAGCGGGCGGAGCGAGACGCGCACAGGGCGGAAGAGCTCTCGGACACCATCGCGCAAACTGACCGGGACCTGCGGAGATCCCTGGAGGAGAGGCAGGGGAGAGAAACGGAGTTGGCGTCACAGCAGGCCTCCGTGCGCGAGGTGAGCAAGCAAGTCGTGAGCTTGGCCGAAAGGTTGCCCTTCGCCAGCAAGAAAGAGGCGCAGGCGCGCCTGGAGGAGCTCGGCCGTCAGGCCGAATCGATGCGGCGTGCGTTCGAGGAGGCCGTGAGTCGCCTCCAGAGGTTGAGCGGCGAAGTCGTGAGTCTGGAAGGGCAAGCCGGTGAGTTGAGGAGGCAGATCGAGGAGCTGGGAGATCTCGACAAGGAGGCCCTTCGCCAGGAGCGCGAGAGGCTGGTCGCCGAGCGGGAGGTGCTGGCGGAGCGGAAGAACGTTCTGTACGCGCGCCTGAGCGCAAACGAGTCAACCAGGGAGAGGATTCGCGCAAGTCTCGAAAAGGTCCAGGATGCGGAGGCCGCACACGTGAGAATCGAGAACCTTGCACAGACGGCGAACGGGAAGCTGAGCGGCAAGGAGAGGGTCACGCTGGAGGCGTACGTGCAGAGGACGTACTTCGAGCGCATGCTCCAGAGGGCCAATCTCCGCATGCTGCACATGACGGGCGGCCAATACGAGTTCAAGCGCCAGAAGAGCTCTGGGAACCTCAAATCGCAGAGCGGCCTCGAGCTCGAGGTCGTGGACCACTACAACGGCACCACGCGCAGCGCCCGCACCTTGTCGGGCGGCGAGTCCTTCATGGCCGCGCTGTCTCTGGCGCTCGGTCTTGCGGACGAGATACAGTCGAACGCAGGGGGAATAAGGATCGAGACGATGTTTATTGACGAGGGGTTTGGCTCCCTCGATGAGAACGCGTTGCAGCAAGCGGTTGACGCCCTGCAGGGGGTGACGGCCGACACGAAGCTCGTCGGCATCATCTCACACGTGGGCGAGCTCAAGGAGCGCATCGACAAGCAGGTCATAGTGACAAAGAAGAAGTCGGGTGGTAGCGTGGTCGAGGTCGTCTGCTAACCTATGTGCATGGGGTCTCAACAAGCGCCTTCGACGTCTCGCATTCGTCGAAGGTGCTTGTTGGCGTTGGGGAAGTCCCGCTCGATTGACGACCTGCAGACGGACCTGCTGAGCCACAAGACGACTATGTCTGCGCCTGTTCCTTTGGAGTCGCAGCGATCAAGCGAATGGTCTATGTTCAGAGCTATTTCGCGTCTAACGCACGCATCAGAAGGTTGGCGTGCAAGGGTTCCAGTCATCAATATGTTGCTATACTTCCAAGGAGGGGCGGGAGACCCTGGCGTCCGACGAAAGGGGCGCCTGTAGACACCGATTCCGTGGGCGGACGCGTGCTCTGTGGAGGTGCTTGTTATGGTAGGTGAACATATAATAAGACAGACTGTGGCCGCTCTTACCCAGGGGACAAACAGGTATCCCTTCCTGTTTGTAGGCTCAGGACTGTCGCGAAGGTATTTAAACTTGCCTGACTGGGCGGGATTGCTTCGGATGACCTGCGAAAGGTTCGTCTACTTTCTTCCGAACGGTTTGTAGGTTTTCGCGTCAAGTATAGGGAGAAGCTCATAGATGGCTCGTGTTCTCCCATGAAGCTATATATGGCGGACTTGCCTTCGGGGCTTGAGCTGACCGACGATCAAAATCTCGTTCATGAGATTGACCTGCTGAGGAAAGTCGGTAGGGGCAAGGTTTCTGGGGTCATCACCACGAATGACGACTACCTCTGCAACCTATTGTTTCCGAATACGAGACGTACATTGGAGAGAAAGGGATGCTTTTCCGGGATCCGACCTTTGAGTGCGAAACGTTCATGATTCACGGGTCTGTAGATGAGCCTGACAGTATGGTGCTTACTACTGAAGACTATGCTGAATTTGAGTTGGGCCGCGAATACTTGGTGGCGAAACTGCTCACCATTTTCGCTGAGTACCCAATCATTTTCTTGGGTTATTCGATTCAAGACGAGAACACCAGGGGTGTCTTGGCCTCGGTTGCGAGAAGTGCGGGCCCCGAGATGTTGGAGGCAATCCGGTCCAGGATGCTGTTCGTTCGTTTTGGCGATGGCGGAGACAATCCTGCAAGCACTGTAGCCTTCAATCCAGATGGCAAGCTCTTGGAGATGACATGCATCACAACGACTGATTTCTTGCCCTTTTTTTCAAGGGATTGATTCAAGCGAAAAACTCTATACTCCCCGTATTATTCGCGCACTAAAGGGAAACGTGTACAGGATTGCAGAGAGCCTTGACCAACAGTCCAAGGTTGTCGTGTCCGCATTCGACAATGCCCTAGAGAACCTTGGGGAGGACGAACGGGTAATTATAGGTTTTGGACAGTTACACAGCGATCTTGGCCAGCTCGTAAGGCTGGTAGATGTCTATCGCGACGTGGTTCTAAACGACCTATCGTTGCCGCCGACACTCGTTGTCTTCTCGTACTTGGATGACTTGCTGAAGAACAACTCTGGGGTCGTTCCTGTATTCAAGTACTTAAGCGAGTTGGGAATACGTTCCGACGAGCTTGATAAGCTGCCGGAACGGATTAGGCTGTATGTTAAGGAGAACCACACGCTAGACAGTTTTAGAAGTCCCACGGAGCGCAGAAATCGTAAGAGCATGCGCAACGTTGTCTGCTTTACCCACTCAGTATCGGGACTCATAGAGAAGTATGGCATGGATGTTGCGTATCGGTATCTGCTTAACTTGGATGAGAGCGAAATCGATGTGGCAGAGCTTGGTAAATATCTTGCAGGGCTGATGCACGACAAAGACGGTAATATATCGACTGATATCCTTGAGACTGCCACTTACAAGTCAACATACCGAAAGAGTGTAAGG
>CACXZL010000358.1:0-1192 GCA_902772085.1 uncultured Coriobacteriaceae bacterium
GTGACCCAGCCCATTCTCAAAGAGAATACCATCAAGTATATCCTCGAGCGCCGGATCAAACACATCTACGCGCGAGAGGTTTACAGAGACCGGTATGAGGATTCCAAACTGCGCTCGCCAGCGGGCTACCTGTCTGGCTGCCAGAACCCAGGCGTACCTATCCACTTCCTCAATCTTGCCGTGCCGCTCAAACAATGGGATGAAATCGTCTGGCGTGATCATGCCGAGCGCCGGATGCCGCCACCGGATCAAGGCCTCCACGCTTACCAACTGGGGCGGATCGACGCGAATGTCGAACTTCGGCTGATAATGGACCTCGAACTCGTAGCTGTCGAGGGCACGACGCAGGTCGTTGAGCAGGCGCTGCTCGTACAGCTCGCGCTCGCGTACCTTTCCGTCGAAGACGATGAGGTGCTCCTTGAAGTGGCCTCGTGCCATGCTGCAGGCCGTACGCGCCATGTCAAACATCTGCACGGGCTCCAAATCCGTCTGCGCCGGCATGACGCCCATGCGCAGACGGATGCTCGCGTTTGGCGTGGTAATCTCCAGCTTTTCCTGCAGCTGGTCGTAGATGGCCTGGTAGTCGTCGACGTGAGGGCAGAAGATATCGAAGCGGTCGGCGCCGAAGCGACCTGCGATGCCCTCGACCTTCTTGGCGAGGATGCGAATGTCGTTGCCGAGCACGCGCAGCACCTGATCGCCAAAGTCCCTGCCGTTCAGCGCGTTGATGGAGTGGAACTGCTCGATGTTGAGCACGATGGCGTCCATTGGCGTGTCGGGGTGCTCGCGCCGCATGCGGTTGGCGTACTGGAAGAAGTAGTCGCGATTGTAGAGCCTTGTCAAGGCGTCGAACTCCGTTGCCGAGATGAGCTCTTTTGCCAGCTTCTCCGCCCGCATGCTGCGCACCATGAAGAACGTGATCGTAAGCAGCACGGTGGCGGCGATCGCCATCACGGGGACCATGTTGTCGGCAAGAAACTCGCCCAAGGTGCGCTTGGCGTCCTCCGTGACGTAGTACGACAAGGCCGAGTTCACGGTGGAGGCGGGAACCTGGCTGATGACCTTTGCCAGCACGGAATACAGCTCGGTGTTTCCCTTCGCCACCGCGAAGCACGAGTCCAAGCCGATGGAGGTGGGGAAGGTCGTGAGACGGAGCCTATCGCAGAGTCGGGAGATGTTGTTGTAGCGGTAG
>CACXZL010000358.1:1201-5395 GCA_902772085.1 uncultured Coriobacteriaceae bacterium
ACCGCCTTCAGGCAGTCGTCGGTGGTCGCGTAGTACACCGTCTGCCAGCTGGGGAAGTGGTCTATCAGGAATGTTTCGTAATTCGGGTTGCCCTGGTTTACGGCCACGACCACATGCTCTCGGTTTGTGAAGTTGCTTGCCTCCGTCTGCCGTACGATCGCATAGACGTCCGTGCTCATGAGAGGCGGCGTGGTGACGATGCCCAGCCGCTCTCCGTCGAAGCCGTAGAGGCTGGTCGGGAAGGCGCAGTCAACCTTGCCTTCCCTCAGTGCGTCCAAGGCAGCCTCCGCCGTGGGAAAGGCTACGGGCTCGAAGTCGAGGTGGGCGTTTTCCAGGCAGTCCTCGGCAAACGACAGATAGTCCTTGAGAGCGCCGGTCAGCTTTCCGGTGCCCTTGTCTGTGGCGCAGAAAGCGAGGTAGTTGTCTTGGTATCCCACGCGAATCGTCTGGTGGGAGGAGAGCCAGGCCTGCTCGTCCGTGGTGAGAAACGCGTTCGTGCCAGTGGTCTTGATATACCGCTCAAACATCTGCTGGTTGAAGTACTGGTTTTCGTTGTGGATGCTGTTCAGCGCGGTGTTGAGCTCGGCCAGGAGGTCCGGACGGTTCTTGTTTACCGCAAAGAAGAAATCGGAGGACCCCACGTTGTAGGCTGGCATGGCACGCTCCGGATGCACGAAGGAGTCCACCGTGACGTAGGCGTCCAGCTTGCGGTCCTCGAGCATCTGCAGCGACTCGTCTTCCGACGTGGTGAGCTCTACCACTTCGGCCGTGAGCCCGTTGCGCCGCGCCCAGTCGCGATAGAAATCGGCCTGCACGCTGTCCCTGTTTACGCCGACGCGCTTTCCGTTGAGCGTGGACGGGTCTGACGAAGAAATCTCTGTATTGTCGGGGGCGGCAAACAAGTAATACTGCTCCGAGCCCATGGGCAGGTCGGGGTACAGCATGCTCTTGGAGCGCTCTTCGGTATAGGACACGTCGCTCATCAGGTCGATCTTGCCTTCGATCAGCATCTGCAGGAGGTCGGACCAGCTTCCGTTGACGTACTCGTAGGTCCAGCCGGTGTAGGCCGCTATCTTCAGCTGATACTCGTAGGCGTAGCCCGACCGCCGCCCGAACCGGTCCACGGTGTTGTACGAAGAGTCGTACCAACCCACGCGGACGACTTTGTGTGCTTCATCCTGCGCGCTCGCCTTGGCCGGTGGCACGAAGGCGGCAATGAGGGCGAACGAAATGGCAAAGAACAATGCCCGCTTGAGGATTCTCCGTGTATTGGCCATGCTGGTACCTCGGCTTTTGCGAATTCCCAAAACCAGTGATGCCTCCATTGTACATCATGATAATACATAAACTTTTGGAAGGCAGTTTGGGACGGAGGCAATGACATGTCATGGGGACGGAGGCAATGACACACCTCTCTCGAATACAGCTCACTTCCGGGATGAAGAGTGTGCACGGTGGATTGGCGGCATGCTCAGAACGTACACGGCAAGGAACACTCTCGGACGGAGTGTGCACACGGCGGACGGGTGGGCGTCCAGAGTGTACACGACAGGGACCCGTTTGGGACGGAGAGTGTACACGGCCAAAAACACCCCCCATCGTGCACAATTTCCGTCACGGGAGACTCCCTACCATGTACGCTTTTCGCCCTTTTCTGTACACGGTGGGAACCCGATGGGGACGAGAAGTGCGCATGGCGGGGGCATTCTTTGCCGCGTTTACTCCTCGTCCTAGAACGTTCCTCACCGTGCGCGCTCTTTGGCATCCCCGGGCAAGACGGCGCGCGTCGTGTGTACGCTTTCCGTCCCGAACGGGTGTCCACCGCTGCAGGGTCTCCCGTTCGGGACGGAAAGCGGGCGTGGAGGTCCGTGTGGAGCGCCTTGCTGACGGAGGGCCCGATGCTGGCGCGCATGCGGTTCGGGCGCGGTACCATGGGGCGGGGTCGTGGGAAGACGGGGCGGCATGGGCGTATGCTTGAATCCTGGGATAGATGCCCTCGAAGAGGCCGTGAACTCCGCCTGGGAGTTCGCGGCGGTCCTATACAGATTCACATTTTGTCCACGGGGAAGCGGGTTGACAGGCATGGTCCTGCGTGCCACGCTTAGGTAGGCGGGCAGGCAGGATAGCCGCGCTCCCTCTCGATTCTACACGGTTTCGTCCAACAAGCCATGTGGGGGATTGCTCCAAACCCTCGCCTGGCTTATTTGCGTCCTGCGAGGGCTGCCCGTGAGCGACTGGCGCTGCTGCCGTGTCGAGTTCAAACATGGAAAGGGGAGAGGAAGATGAGGAACAGTGTCAAACGCGCCCTGGTGCTCGTGCTGAGCGTCCTGCTCGCGACGGGCAACCCGGGGCTCACGGCCCTCGCCGAGGACCTCGCGTCCAGCCATGAGGGCTCCGCCCTCGTCGACGGAGGTGCGAAGTCCGTTGCCGATGGCCTTTCGGTGCGACCCGCCGACGACCGGGCGGAGGGGCGCTCCACCGAGGAGGCCACGGGGACGTCCGTTGAGGCGCAGGGCGAGGCCGTACGCCTGACCGATGTGGCGCAGGCGGCCGCCGAGTCGGACGGGTCGGACGCGACGCAGAAGGACGCGGTGATCGCCACCGCTGAGACGGACAACAGCTCGAGTTACACCGTGGAGTTCACCTACGGCGACCTGGGGTACGCCCTTCCGGGTGGTTCCTCCGTGGCCGTGTCCGAGGTCCTGGCGGCCCTCGGCCTCACTGGCGAGGCCACGGCGGTGGAGGTCAGCGACGCGAGCCTGTTCTCCGCGTCCGACGAGTCCGGCGGGTGGGTCGTCACCGCGCGCCGGGCCTTCTCCACAACCGAGCGGATGAGGGTCACGATGGACGGCGTGGCGTATGAGATCACCGTGACGGACGATCAGGACGCCGTCACCTACATAGACGCCGACGGGACTCAGAAAACCCTCACCGCCTACACTCCTCTCACCGGCAGTGAAACCTCGTGGACGGGCTGGTATGTGGCCAGCGGTGAGGTGCACATTGACAGCCGCGTGGAGGTTGTAGGCGAGGCGCACCTGGTGCTCGTGGACGGTGCGGCGCTGCACATCCCCAAGGGCATTACCGTCAACAGCGGCAACAGTCTGACCATCTACGGTCAGAGCTACGACACGGGCGCGCTGACCATCGACAAAGTGAACGAATATAATGCTGCTGCGGCTGGGATCGGAGGCGGTTATTATTCACAACAGTCTGATGGCGACCTTGATGGTTCTCCATCGAACTTGGTTGTAGGTCGCGCTGGCGGCGCTGTTACCATCAACGGCGGCACGGTGAATGTCGTCGGAAATGTAAGAGGCACATGTATTGGTGGCGGTGACGCTGCCGGAGGCGGCACTATCACCATCAACGGCGGTAAGGTAACGGCCACTTCGTCGATTATTAATGGCGGTGGTATCGGAAATGGCAATATTGCAGGTGGAGCCACGATCGAGCTGAGCCTGCCCGCCGGCGGCAGTGATTTCATCCAGGCGTCGCGTTATTCGGGCGCGCTGAGGATCAAGGAGGGTTGCGCCCTGAGGCCCGATGGAGACACGCAGACGTTCTATACCGACAAGCATAACGGCAGTATTGATCCTAGTGCCCTTCGAAATGTAAAACTGGTATATTGTCCCTATCCCTGTGCGGTGGACGACCAGGCTGCGCATGTGACCTCCTCGCACAAGCTCGCGCCGAAGGGCTGGACGATCATGCTTGCGCTGGAAGAGGGCTATGCGGGGTTGCCCGGCGTCACCTATTCGGCGGACGGCCAGGCGCATGCGGTGGACGTGGCAAAGGTGGATGATGCCACGTACACCTTCGCCATGCCCGCCTATCCCGTGACCGTGACGGATGGGGACATAGACCTCATCCCCTACACCGTCACCGTGAATGCAACGCAGCACGGCATGGTCACGCCGGACAAGGCAACCGCGACGATGGGCGAAACCGTCACGTTGGCCATCGTCCCGGATACGCCCGCGGAGGGAAGGTATGCGCTGAAGACCCTGACTGTGTCGCGTGGCGAAACGGAGGTGGCGACTAAGCAGGGCGAAAACAACACCTACACGTTCACCATGCCCGCCCACGACGTGGCGGTCAGCGCGGAATTCGAGTACATCGCGCCTGCATGGCCCGGGACGGACGAGAGCGGCGTCTACACCGTGCCCGAGGGCGGCGCGGCCTTCGACGGCA
>CACXZL010000359.1 GCA_902772085.1 uncultured Coriobacteriaceae bacterium
CATGGGATGAAGTCATCAGCCAGATATCAATCCCCTTGGGCGTGTGCGACGACGGGACCATCTTCGAGTCGGTGGGCGAAGTGCCTGCAATGCTTGTTACAGGCACTACCGGAAGCGGTAAGAGTTCCGTTATCAAGACGCTTATTGCGGAGATCATGCTTCATCATGATCCGCATGAGGTCCGCTTCTTTATCTGTGATTCGTCGCGAATCGAATACGCCTGTTTTGACGGTAGCCCGTATCTCGGTGCTCCAGTTTTTCGTGAGGCAACGCAGTTGGATAGCCTTATCCAATGGATTGCCGCAGAGACCGAGAGGCGATTAGCACTGTTTTCGCGTCAGCCGGTCAAGGACTATCCGCACCTTTTCCTGGTACTCGACGACTTCGTGGCGCTTGAACTGTCGGAAGAGGCTATCACTCTCCTGGAGTGGATCCTGCAAAAGGCTCGACTAGTCAAAGTGCACGTTATCCTCGTAACCTCCCTGCCGTCATCGCGCTCCCTTTCCAGCGGCATCCTCTCGAACACTGACTACCGCATTGCGTTCAGGGTCACCTCGAAGGCCGACTCAATACGCGCAATCGGTCGGGCGGGTGCCAACGAACTGGCAACACCGGGCGAGATGATCGTTCGAACGGGAGTGATATCGTCAGGTGTAAGGCGGCATACATGGCCGACGACGACCTGAGAAGGCTGTGCATGGAAGCGGCTGAACGATATGAGGACGAAGTAGGCGACTATTTCCCGATCTGGGATACCGCCTCTAATCATGCGGCAAAGAAGAACGGGAATACCATCGACGGTGCACTAATAGACGAGGCGGCACGAATCGTCGTCGAGAATCGCATTGGGTCTACCTCTGCGCTGCAGAGGAAGCTCAAGGTGGGCTACGCCATGGCTAGCAGAATCATGGACGAGCTCGAAGCGAGAGGTGTCGTAGGACCTCCCAACGGCAGCAAACCACGAGAGGTTATTGTGGACGCGCTTTAAAAACATGCATGCCCTCGAATGGAGGAGGGGTGACTTGAGCGCTATGAACGCTTATAAATGTGATGCAGTGTGTTTTATGAATTTTGGAGCACTTATAGGCACTCTCCATATGTTCGAACTTTTATTGGCAGAAATTGGCAGACGGAGAGTGGCGGAGGGTGCCCACGAGTGGTATCTAAGAATGCTTAAAGGTTGAAAGTGCTGGTCAGCGCCTATGAGTGCTCGCAGAATGAGCGCCGCAGATGCTTGGGGGTCAAGGGGTCGCTGGTTCGAATCCAGTCCACCCGACCAAATGGTCTCTCTATGAAATCCGATTCTTCTGTCCGAAGAAACCTTCCACTTTACGTTGCTAGCCTTGAGGCACCCAGGCGGGAACGTCGGCGGGTGCCATGGGCTTGGAGTAATAGTAGCCCTGAATGAAGTCACAGCCTAGGCGCACGCAAGCATACATCTGATCACGCGTCTCGACTCCCTCCATCACGACGCGCTTTCCGAGGTCATGAATGAGCTGCACGAGGTTACGGGTTACGGTCTCCGTATCGGATGCGAGGAACGAGTCGACGAAGGTCTTGTCGAGCTTGACAAAACCAACGGCATCGAACGTCAACCGGTCAAACGACGAGAAGCCAGTACCAAAGTCATCCAGTGCCAAAGACACGCCCATGTCCGTGAGCGTGGTCACCAGCTCCTCTGCCGCGACTCTGTCTCCCAACATCATCGACTCGGTAATCTCGACCTTGATAAGGGATGCGGGGACGTGGAATGTCTCAAGCAAGTCGCGCAGGTAGCTGCAGTATTGCGTGTCATTGAGCTGTACCGTCGAATAGTTGAGCGAGACGACACGCGGGACGAGGCCTTGGTCGAGCCACTCACGCTGCTGCGCTACGACGATTCGCGTGATGACACGGCTGAGCTCAATAATCATGCCGCTCTTCTCGGCAATGGGGATAAACTCGCCTGGGCTGTAAGAGCCTGAGGTAAGACGTGCCAGAGCCTCGTAGCCATATATCGTGTGAGTGCTGGTGTCGATCTGTGGCTGGTATACGACCAGCACCCCATCGTTGTCGATCGCATGACGCAGCTCGGAGGTAATCTCGTTGTTGCGTCTGAAGGCTTCACTCATCCATTTCTCGTAGAAACATATGGCATGCTTTCCGCTTTGTTCCTTCGCTGTGCGAACGGCAAGACTAGCATGCCTGATGCGATTATTGTTCTCCCCTGGTGCGATGTTTCCCACCACGCCCATCGATGCGGTGATGGAGAGGAGCGACTCATGCCACGATATGGGTGTGTCAAAGACCTGCGAAACAAGCTTCAGCTCTGATGAGCCAGGCGACAGGGGGTGATCAAAGGTCAGGAGGAACTCATCTCCGCCGACGTGCGCGAGCATTGTGCAGGGGATGTTTCCCAAGCGCTGGGCGACCTCGCAGATGACCTCGTCGCCTGCCGCCATACCGTAGGTGTCGTTGATATTCGAGAAGTCGTCAAGGTCCACCATGATGATGGCTCTCGTCTTGAATACAGCATCCTCTCCCTCCAGGTGGGCAACGAGGGCCTTGCGGTTGGGCAGTTTGGTGAGATGGTTGTGGGTAAGCTCGAAATCGAGAATGTCTCTGGTGTGGGTGAGCTTCTGGGCGTCCGCCATCGAGAGACGGTAACCGATGTAGGCAAAAGCGAGGAATGCCAGCAGCGAGCCGGCCATGAGCGCGAGGGGAAGGGTGATGGGACTGATGAGTCGTCGCTCCTCATCCTGAGGGCTGTTCAAAATGACAGCGTCGGAGGGAAGGAGCGCCTCCGAAATGCCGAAACGCTGCAGCAGGCGCGCGTCAGCGGTAATGCCTAGTGAGTTGTCGGAATCAAGAGGAATGTCAGAAGGGCTTGTGCCCGAGAGGATGAGCGACGCCGTTGTGGCAGCCTGCCGTCCCGCCTCGTAGAAGTCGGGGCAGGTTATGACGCACATGCCATCGCCATCT
>CACXZL010000360.1 GCA_902772085.1 uncultured Coriobacteriaceae bacterium
GGATTGGCAGCGTCGCGAGCATCGCTCGTTTGAGGAGCGGCCACGAGACCGAGACAACAAGGCCTTCCTTCATGCGTCCCACCCTTCTCCCATGCCTATATAGAGTTAGCCTATGGTATCTCTGTTTGTTAGAATTGTCTAACTAGCATACTCGACGCCTCGCTGCTTGAGGAGGGACTATGGACAAGCGCATCGCACGCTACACGAAAGTGTACGGGAAGGCCGCCGCACACGCAGGGATCAGCGGCAAGGACGCAATCGTCGCATCCTTCGCAGGCCGACTTGAGGACATGTATGCCTCGGAGCTCTTCCGCACGCACAACGTGTATCCCACCATCAACGTGGAACACGTCTACGCCGTCATCGCGATGTGCCTCGAGCTGCGCAGCCATGGCCTCAAGGACGCCCAAGTCATCGATGCCCTAGACGTCGCCTTCGCAGACAGGAGACGGGCGTTCTCCCTGTTGTTGGGGGCCATCGACCTCCTTCCCAACTGCTATGCCATCGCACGGCGCTGGAACATCAATGACCACGAGAAGCGTGTTGCGGACGGTAGTATCGACTACGACCTCTTCGAGGTGCGCGAACACTCGATCGAATACCGCATCAGTGGCTGCAGGTACGTGGACATGTTCGAGTCTTGGGGCGTGCGGCCGCTCTGCAAGGTGTTCTGCGATACCGACACGCGATCGTACGCCGGCCTGACGCGCCACGTGGAGTTCGTGCGCCACTCGGACCTCTCGGACGGGCCTTCCTGCCATGACGAGATTTTCGAGAAGGGCTACTGAAAGAGGGATGCCTCATGAAGCACGGATTGAAGGGGCCGTTCGTGAAGCTTACCTTTGTCCAGACAACGTTCGGCAATTTGGAGAAGAGGCTACCGGACCTTGGCATGACAGGCTAC
The DNA here is from genome assembly GCA_902772085.1 of uncultured Coriobacteriaceae bacterium. Taxonomy (GTDB): domain Bacteria; phylum Actinomycetota; class Coriobacteriia; order Coriobacteriales; family Atopobiaceae; genus RUG440. The sequence goes on from CACXZL010000360.1 coordinate 905, forward strand.
AAGAACCGCTCCTTGGAGGGGAAGAAGCTGTAGAACGTTCCCTTGGCGATGCCCACGGCACGGGTAGATGGTCTTGAGCGCCGGCCTGAACTCCCCTGTCGCCATGTTTTGCCCTCCGTAAAATGACCAGTTAACTTTTTTTGGTCATTGATGATAGGAACGCAGAGCGAGAAGGCAAGAATATGTTTTCTTCCGTTAACTTATTGTCCGCGGAGTGGGCTACCATGTACTCGCAGATCGATAACATGCAGGAGGCCTCCATGAACACCATCGGCATCGACAACAACCTCGACCGTGCCCGCATCAGGATACTTCTTGCCATCGGTCTCCTTGGCTGCGCGCTCACCGGAGCAGGAGACTTCCTCCTTGGGTATGCGGAGCATGCCGAGTTGATGGGCAACGCGGTCACGTTCGGAGGTCTGTTGGTGACGCTCCCCAGCGAGGAGCGCTTCCGGGAGTTCCGCGCCAGGCTCGGCATGCCAGCGTGAGTATTGAGTCGCAAGGGTAAGAAACCAGGAAACACGCCAAGTGAGGGGGCAACCTATGTCACGCACTGCACGGAAGCTACTTGAGCAGAGGAAGTTCGACCCACTCATCGCCACGCTGACGGACCGTTTGGGCGCCGACGGAGCCGCGGCTTTATGGGTGCGCGCCGAACGACGGCTGGACGGCCTGCTCAAGACCACCGAGGCGCTCGGCAAGACGGAGAGGATGCACGTCGAGGACTACATCATGCCCACCTCCGCCATCTACCAAGAGATGGCGGAGGTGATGGGCAAGGATGAGGCCCTCGCGCTCCTCATGGACTTCGCCCATTCCAACGCGCTGGAGAACCGACGCTTCTTCGAACGGATGGTGAGCGTACCCGGAGGAAAGAGCCTCTTCATGCAAGGGTTTGCCGCCCTGCAGCCACGCGCCTTTGGGGAGAGCGCGGGCTTCTCCGTCCGCGACACCTCCCACGATGGCTCCCACGTTCACTTCGACATCACGGGATGCCCCTACCAGCGCGTGAAGGCAGAGCTCGGTGTCCCCGAACTCTGCAACCTCTTCTGCACCAACGACGACATCATCTATGGCGACCTGCCCGGCATCAGGTTCTCTCGCCAGGGGACGCTGGGACGGGGCGACGCGGTGTGCGACTTCGACGTGAGCCTGGCAAAGGGAACGGCCGCGGAGCCGCGCAAGCTGCTCCTCGTGGGAGTCGGAGTCATCGGCAGCTACCTCACTCAGGTTCTCTGCGCGGCTGGCCACGACGTGTGCGTGGTGGCCCGCGGATCGTGGGCAGACACGATAGAGCGCGACGGCCTGAGAGTCCGCCATTACCTGCAACTCAAGGACACCACATGCCATCCACGCGTGGTGCGCAATCTGCCGGCAGACGAGCACTTCGACACGACCTTCGTGGTCATGCGGCAGGACCAGATGGTCTCGCTCGCAACGGAGCTCTCCGCTCTTGACACGGATCTCGTGGTCTGCGTAGGGAACGACCTCAGGATCGACGAGGTCTATGCAGCCATCCATGCCGACGGTTCCGGCCCTCAACGAGTACTCTTCGGGTTCCAGGGGACGGCAGGCCATCGCGAGGCGGACCGTACGGTCGTGGTGCGCCTCGGAGCCGGGCACCTCACCGTCGGCCCCGCAGCGGGCGAGGTCTCCGAACAGGATCGCACGCTCCTCGAGGGCATCTTCTGCGGCAACTACCGGGCAGTCTTCGAACACGACATGCGCTGGTGGCTCGTGTGTCACGCGGTGTCGGTGCTGCCTTTCTGCTTCCTCGCCTATCGCCTGGGCTGCGACCTGACCAAGGCGACGGCAGAAGACGTCACCAAGCTCACCGACGCGATGCTGGAGGGATACGAGTTGGTGCTCGCCGCGGGCGGCATGATTCTGCCCGAGGACGACGAGGACTTCCTCAAGCCTGGTCCCAAACGCGTTGCGTGGGAGCTAGCATTGCGCGCAATGGCAAAGACCGCCATCGGACGCCTCTGCGTGACAGACCATTGCAAGAACGCCGTATCGGAGATGCGGGCGCTCGACGAAGGCGTG
>CACXZL010000361.1 GCA_902772085.1 uncultured Coriobacteriaceae bacterium
CGATCCTGTGGACCTCACGCTCATGGAGTACTCGCTCTTGTCGTTTTTGGCGACGCATCCTTCGAGGGCCTACTCGCGCGAAACGCTGCTTCATCGCGTATGGGGCTTCGAGTACTGTGGTGGCACCCGCACGGTAGACGTGCACATTCGTCGCGTTCGTTCCAAGGTGGGGCCACAGGTTGCCTCGCACATCGTCACCGTACGTGGTGTGGGATATCTATTCAAGCTTTAGGCCGATTCATGTGGGGGCAGTCGGGCGTGTCGGCATACACCTGCCAACCAGGTGCAGTGCTTCCCGAAAGCCTCTGTGCGACCGCTGCTTACGTCGTTCGACTCAGCGCCGACCATGTCCGACGCGGCGCTGATCAAACAGATGCTCTCGAAATGGTTAGGTGAGTTTCAGGAAACTCATAGACTTGTTTTGCAACTGTGAAGGTATTGTTTGCCGCAACGCAAAGACGCGTTTGGCGGGTACATTTGCCTATGCAATTGTTGAGAGAAAGGCTTATGCCATGGAGCAAGGTTATAATGACGGACGTCCTCCCGTACCGGAAGACGTCTACCGTCAGAATTCCCAGAGCGCTTATTCACGGGGACCGCAAGGCGCTGGGCCTCACGAGCAGCCCACGGTGTCACAGCATCACGTCGTTCCAACGCCCGAGCCGCCAAAGAAAGGCGGCGCTTGGAAGGGCGTGGTAGGCGGTGCCATTGCCGGAGCGGTCGTCTCGGCAGCGCTCGTGGGCATCCTTATGGGTAGGGGAGTCGTGACCACAAGCAAATCGCAGCGTGCGGTTGCAAACTCCCAAGCCGGTCAGACCATAAACATCGAGGCTGCGGGCGAGGACGCCACGGTGGCGCAGGTCGTCGCTGCGAAGTGTCTCCCTTCGGTCGTGTCCGTATATGTGACAACGGCGGAAGGCTCTGGCATTGGCTCCGGCGTAATTCTGGATACCGACGGAAACATCATTACAAACTGGCATGTTGCCGGCGACGCGCAGTCGATCTCGGTCACCATAGGTGGCAAGAGCTACGATGCCACGCTCGTGGGTGGCGACGCGTCGAGCGACATTGCCGTTATTCGTGCCGAGCTCAAGGGCGCTCAAGTGACTCCGGTGGAGGTGGGCGATTCGTCTGCTCTTGTAGTAGGTGACTGGGTCATGACGCTCGGAAGCCCACTGGGACTCGATCAGTCTGCCTCGTCCGGCATCGTGAGTGCCTTGTATCGCAACCAGCTCATGACCAGCACGAGCGGAAACACCATCTATACAAACCTCATCCAGGTCGACGCGGCCATCAACGGCGGCAACTCCGGTGGCGCCTTGGTGGATGACGAGGGCAAGCTCGTGGGTATAAACACGCTCTATGCAAACGGCGCTGGCACCGAGTCCTTCTCGGGCATCGGCTTTGCCATTCCTGGCAACTACGCGGTAGACATTGCAAACAAGATCATTCGTGGAGAGACGGTCACGCATGCCTATATAGGTGTGTCGTGCGCCACGGTAAACGCCCAGAATGCCCAGGCGAATCACCTCTCGGTAAACCAAGGTGCCTATGTGTCTGAAGTTGCTGCGGGCGGTCCTGCTGAAGCCGCGGGAATCCAGAAAGGCGATGTCGTCACGAAGATAGGCGAGCATGAGGTGACGTCTGCCGATGGCCTTATCTTGGCGGTACGTTCGCAAGCCGTGGGTGACGTGGTGGACGTGACGTTTGTGCGCGGTGGCAAAGAGCAGACCGTGAGCGTGACGCTTGGCTCCGACGAGGCATTGCAGGCGGCTCAGGAAGAGGCGGCGCGCCAGCAGGAGGAAGAGTACCAGAGGCAGATGGAGGAGTACGAGCAGTACCTCCAGCAACAGCAGCAAAACCGTCGCTATACGCAAGATCAGACGTGGCCGTGGGACTCCTTCAGCTTCCCGTGGGAGCTCTGGAACCGCGACCTAAACAACCAGGGTAATCCCGGATCCTATACTCGATAAGGTCAATGGCCAATGGGGCATGTCCCCATTGGCCATTCTTGAAGGGTCAGCGTATGAGCAGTTCGCGGACAAGCGCCAGTCAAAAGATCATTCGTCCACGCGTGTTTTTGAAGATCATCAGGGTCTCTGGCCTTCTTCCTACGACTGTCGTGTTCGTTGTATTGTTCCTCGTCTCGTCGTTTGCGATCGAAGCGTTGGAGCCCGGGATTCCAAGCTTTGGCGATGCGGTCTGGTTCTTGTTTGAGGCGATAACGACGATAGGATTTGGCGATTACACCTGTACGACGTTTTTGGGTAGAGCCATAACGATCACGCTATCTTTGTATGCAATCTTTTTCTTCGCCCTGTCAACGGGTTCCGTAGTGAGCTATTGCGCTGAAGTTATGGAAAGGCAGCGCAACGAGAGCGTGGCCAGTCTCGTAGACAAGCTCGAGCGGCTGCCAGAGCTCAGTCATGATGAGCTGGTGGACATATCGGAACGCGTCAAGCATATAATGTACTAAGCCAACGATAGGGGTAGAATTCGACGGGTTTTTTTGGTATTGCGAGGGATAAATTATGAAAATTTGTTTTACGGGCGACTTGATAATGCTTTCTCCACCAACGGATGACTATTGGACACACAACCGCGTTATCGAGTTTTTGAAGTCTTGTGATGTGCGATGTGGCAATCTTGAGATGGGGTTGAGTGGCGACACGACGTTTGCCTCGACGTTTTGCGGAGGCCAATGGGTAACGACGTCGCCAGACAGCGTGAACCTCATAAAGAAATTCGGATACGATTACTTGAATACGGCAAATAATCATACGATGGATTTCTCATACCTCGGCATGCAATACACAAACAAAGTCTTGGACGAGCACGGTTTCCTGCATACTGGCTCGGGAAACTCTCTCAAAGAGGCGTCTGAGCCGGCGTACCTCACAAGGAATGGTTTGAAAGTTGCATTTATAAGCTGTACCGCATCATGCGATGAGTAAGCATGCTGCGTCATTCGGAGGACCTGTATGTGACGCCCGAATACCTGGCCGTTATTGATCAGATAGCGGAGATGACGTGCGTCAATGCAAGGTTTCTTAAGGCGGTGCGGATGGGTATCCATTCGTTGTCTCCTGACATTCATAGGTTGGGAAGGCTGCAGTTTAAGGAAGGAACCCACTGCTATAAGTATTCGTATTGCAACAAAAGAGATTTAAAGCGCATCAAGGAAAGCATAGAGCTTGCAAAAAGAAATGGAGCAGATCTCGTTTTCGTCAGTGTCCATTCTCATGATATCAAGGGAATGACAGACGACACTGCGGACTACTATCTCGAAGAGTTTGCTCACGAGTGCATCGACTGCGGTGCTTCTGCCATTATGGGAACGGGCACTCATCAGCTCAAAGGAATTGAGCTGTACAACGGTAAGC
>CACXZL010000362.1 GCA_902772085.1 uncultured Coriobacteriaceae bacterium
CGGGGTCGGCAAACGAGAGCGTGATGGCGCCGTCGTAGTTGCTGAGGGCCTTTGTTTGCGCCTCGCGCGTCTCATACTGAGGCTCCACGTTGCCGGACTCGTCAGCTTCGACATCCGCGCGGTTGACAAGAACTTGATAATAGACCTTGACGTCCTCGAGCTTCACGTCGCCAAAGGCAAGGTCCTTCTTTTCCTCGGCTCGCTCCTCGTTCTCGGCTGTTTGGCCCTTGCCGTCGGGCGCGTCGGGCGCTTGGGTCTCCGTTGCCTCGTCCTTGTCTTCCTGGATGAAGTCACCTTGCTGAAGGGTTACGGTATACTCCCCCTGCTTGCTATAGGGAACCGTCTTTCCCTGCTTCTCCTGATCGTCGTCCTTCACCAAGTCTTCTTGCTCCTTGGAGCCGGCACTCGTATCCTGTGCGGATTTCGCACAGCCCAGCAGCGGCGACGTCGCCAGAAGTACACTGAGTGTAGTAGCCATCACACGTTTTCGCAGGGACACCATCCTATACATCCTTTCGCTTGGTTTGCACTTCTCTACAGTCATTCCTAGCGATGTATACGTTCCATAGTCCGCGTCTGTCCCAAAAGCCTCGTGAGATAAGACGAATATGCAATATCGGCGTACATTTTGTGGTCTCAGAGCACGTGGGCTCATACGTCCCCCGCTACGCTCGCTCCACAGACAAGACCAACGCCGTGGAATCGTCCGTAAGCTCCTCCCCCATCGCCAATCTTGCCGCCTTTTCACGCACAGACAAGGGGGATTCCATCATTTTGGCAACAGCCGAGGCACCGATTCGTCGCCATACGCCATCGGTGCACGCCACCGCGTCGTTGAGCGTTTTGAGCGGTATCTCCATATGCTGGGGTTCTTCATGCTTCCTGCAACACAGATAATGGGAAGGAGGAAACTCCTCCAAGGTAGATACCGTCTGGTTGCCATTGGCCCCTTGCATACACACAAAGAGCGCAACGTCTCCCAGCCATGCGGCCTCCATGCTATCGTCTCTGAACTTTATAACGGTAAGGGACGTCCCACTTGCAGGCGAATCAGTCTCCTTAACAAATTCTACTACACGCTCTTTTGCCTTGTTTACCGCCTCTACCGCGCTTGATCCGTCCTTCAACGCACGCATGGCCACGCAACACGCAAGTCTTGCCAACGCATCACCTAGAGGTGCACCACCCACTCCGTCCGCCACGCACGCACCTATGTCTGGCGTATAGATCGCGTAATCATCGTTCCTGCCCATTCTCTTACCTACCGAGCACACATCTCCCCGTATTGCTGCATTGCCTTTCACTTTCTTCCCTTCTTTGCAGATCGAACCAAGAGGCGCTAAGCCCCATGGAGTTGTGCAAAAAATAGCAAACGCATACATGAATCATTGAGCAATGGGCTTTGCCGGCATAGCCTACAAAGGAAAGCGTTTCGAAAGAACGGGTACGGCATAGAACGACATCGCAGCACTGCCACCCGCCATCAACACCGGAGCCGCCTTTCGAATGCGTCGGGTACCCCCCTGTCAGTTGCTACACAAAGTCCTCGGTAAGGTCGACATGCGAAGAGACGAGAAGCGTGGCTGCGTCCATGAAGGCGTTCGTATCTCGTACGTCCAGGTGTGATGGCGCTCCTATTCTCAGGAAGTCACCCGGCCGTATCTCAATGAGACGTTGGATGTCATATACCTTTTCGTCAGACACGATGCTGCTCCCGTTGGTGGAATCCAAATCATAGTATCTCCACTGCTCACCCTCATACAGAAGCATGCCATGCCATCTTCCCACCGCTGGATGAAGCACGGTCGGAAAGACAACGGGCTTGAGGCTCTTCATATACATAAGCATCTCAGCGTAATCGGAAAAGAGTTTGTTGCACCGCTCAAGGTACTTCGCGACATCGGAGCTTCGACCAAAAAAGACAACTTGTGACGGGCGAAACAGCTCAGAGTATCCCGTGTGTGCACACTTCGCGTCAAAGACCTGCGTCAGCCGGAGCGTAGAGCCCTCTTCCCTATCGTATTCTCTATTCCACCCAGATTGAATCGCCGGTGTCGCTTCTGGAGACAGGCCGAGCGCCAAAGGATGGCATGGTCCGTATATCAAGCCGGCAAATAATGCCTTGGCAAACTCTTGGAAGGGACGAATGTCTTCATGGTCGCTCGCGTCATTACGGCATTTATAGGCCCGATAGATCAATCCGTTGAGCGTCTGAATGTACCACTGGATTTCAGACGGGCTATATCGTTCCGATTTGAATCCACTCTCGATGGCGGGGACCACATTGGTGAAGAACTTGGTCGGAAAGTCCTCTATATCCAAAAGAAGGGAGAGGTAGGCAACGTCAACGGCGTCATCATCTTGATAGAGGCTTACCACGCGCTGTACGCAGCGCTCCATTGCGTCCTGCTCACATTGTCTGATGGCAGTCCACTCGATCTCCTTTTCACCTTTGCAATTTATAAGTTGCTCTCGGTATTCTGAGTGATTGGGTATCGTCCTATACTTCACCTCGTGCTCTTGGCTCCCATTCTCTAGTTCGAGATTTAGCAGGAAGGCTTCGGCTTCTTCAGCGTATACGAGAGCTCGTGTCGCTTGCATCTCATATTGCTTGGCGGCTATCGCATCTCGTTCTTTCTTGTTTTTGCAAGCTACGAGAGCCTCCTCATAGATCGACCCTTCGATGATTGTCTTGAATCCGCCCATCGGCCTTCCACCTTTGGCCAGGATCTCCGCCTCTTCACGATAGACGTTAACGTCTAACTCATTGAGCCACAGACACTCAAAGACCTTCTGGCGACAGCGCCTGTCTCCGACCCGAATGCTCGACAATGTCCAAGCGTGCGAAAGACTGGTACCGGGCACACGGTCTGGAAGAAGGTCTCGACAAAGGCCGAGCACCGTTTTCCCATCCCTGGCATTCCCAAATAGGCATGCAG
>CACXZL010000363.1 GCA_902772085.1 uncultured Coriobacteriaceae bacterium
GTCGCGAGCGCTGCTCTGACGATGGCGAGCCGTCGCACATCCTTGTAGGCGCGGAGCTCGTAAGGCGGGCAGAGGTCTTTGTTTGCGGCTACAATAGTACAATATCTGAAGCTGGGCACAAAGACGGGTGAGGTGGAATCATATGCTGGTGTACAGCACAATCGCAGTTGCTCTTTGGGTACTGCTTGCCATTTCGTTTGCGAGGGACAGGAGCAGATACCGGAACTGTTACATTCTCTTCTTTGCCATTGTTTTCTCCATTGTCGCCCTCACGTTTGTTGCGGGGGAGCACCAGGGCACCGTTTTGCTTGTGATCATGTGGATTTTGCTCCTTGCGATGCTGATCGTGCCCACATTCCTGGTGTGGAACGGCGTGCTGATGCTCCGACGCGAGGGGCGCAGCCTTGCCAACCTGCTCTCGCTCGGACTCGGCCTGGTGGTGGGAATCGGCGAGGTCGGGGCGTTTCTCGCCGTCGCGATGCCGACGATTGCCGTGCCAGGCTGGGACGGCACGAGGCATTTGCTCGAGATAAGCCGCGTGAGCATGTTTGTGAGCACCTCGGTGTTTTACTTCTCGATGTCGTTTGTCGTCTTCATGCTGTACTGTGTCTTCCTGCAGATTCTTCCGCACAAGAAGGACTTCGACTACGTTATCATCCATGGCTCCGGCCTGCTCGACGGCAGCCGGGTCTCGAAACTCCTTGCCGACAGGATAGACAAGGCAATCCAGGTTTATCACAGGGATCCAACTCCGCCCGTTCTGATCCCTTCCGGAGGCAAGGGCTCTGACGAAAGCATCTCCGAGGGCGAGGCGATGGAGAGGTACCTGCTGGAGAAAGGCATTCCGGCAGAAAAGATCGTGAGGGAGGACCAGTCGGCCACGACCTTTGAGAACTTGAAGAACTCGAAGGCGATCATCGACGCGCGGGGTGGTAGCAGATACACGGCGCTCGTCACGAGCAACTACCACGTTTACCGGGCGATGCGGTATTGCAAAAAGATTGGTCTCAGGTGCGTTGGTATCGGGAGCCACGTGGCGTTCTACTACTGGCCGAGCGCGTTGAGCCGGGAGTATATCGCCGTCCATGCCGAGAAGAAGCACTTGATCATCCTGCTGGTGGGATGGCTGCTCTTCATGGCACCTTTGGGTTTGACGTATTTTGGCGGCTGACCTGCGGAGGAAAGTGTACACGGCAAAAACGGGCCGCGCCGTGCGCACTTTCCGGCACGGAAGGCCCCCTGCCGTGTACGGTATTTGCCGTTTTGTGCGCACGGTGGGGACGCTCCCGTGACGGAAAGTGTACACGGCGCCCGCTGCTGTGGCCGGGGCCGTCAGGAAGTGTGCACGGTGGAGATGCGCCTGTGACGAAAAGTGTACGCGGCGGGGATGCCTGCGGCCATCCACCAATCTGGTATGGACTTTATTGTATGGTTCTTGTACGGAATACCGCACATGTGCTAATATACCCAACTGCATGTACATGGCAAGTCCGTTCGCAGTCTTGCGAGCGTTGTACGATGGATAAGAGAGGTCAACGATGGCAGTACCTAAGCAAAAGAAGGGCCGCGGCGCTACGCACACCCGCCGTTCGGCTAACAGCAAGCTCGCCGCCGCCGCGCGTTCCACGTGCCCCCAGTGCGGTGCTCCTAAGCTTCCGCATCACGTGTGCCCCAACTGCGGCTTCTACAAGGACCGCGAGGTCGTCGTCACCGAGTAGAGCTCGTACGATACGAAAGCCATGGAGGTCGGTTCCCTTATGGGGAGTCGGCCTCCTCTTGTTTACGCCGGCTGGGAGTGCGGGCTTGGGCCGAGGCCCCGGATTGAGGCCCGCCGGCAACAGGGCTGTGCTAAGAAGGGAATGTCATGACTACGATTTGCGTTGACGTCATGGGCGGCGACAAGGAGCCGCAGGTCGTTTTGGACGGAATCGCTGAGGCGCTTGCCGCCGACGGCGACCTGGTGGTGCTGGTGGCTGGTCCCGAGGATCTGGTGGTGCCGTTCTGTGCCCACCACGACCGCGCCAAGGCGCTGGTGTGTACCGAGGCCATTGCCATGGACGAGCATCCGGCAGACGCGGTGCGCTCTAAGAAGGACTCCACCATCGTGCGCGGCTGCGCCGCCGTGCGCTCCGGCGAGGCCCAGGGCTTCTTCTCGGCGGGATCTACCGGCGCCATCTTTGCCGCAGCCACGCTGGGCGTGGGCCGCATCAAGGGGATCAAGCGCCCGGCCATCGCTGGCGTGCTTCCGGGGCCGCAGGGCCACCAGACCGTGATGCTCGACCTGGGTGCCAACGCCGACGTGCGCGCCGACGCGCTTGTGCAGTTTGCCGGCATGGGGCGCGCCTATGCGCATGTGGTGCTGGGCATCGAGAATCCGCGCGTGGGGCTGCTGTCCAACGGCTCCGAGGAGACCAAGGGCTCTGAGCTGGCGCTTTCCTACCACAAGGCCCTTGCCGAGGCGGGGGAGTGGTTTGCCGGCAACGCCGAGGGAACCGATCTTCTGGCTGGCACCTTCGACGTCATCGTGACCGACGGCTTTACCGGCAACGTGGCGCTCAAGTCGCTGGAGGGCACCGCCAAGTACATCCTGCACGAGGTCAAGCGCATGACCGAGGAGTCCAAGCGCGCCGCGGTGGGTGCGCTCATGCTCAAGCCGGCGCTGAAGGAGCTGGCGCGCGGGCTTTCGGGCGACGAGCTGGGCGGCGCCATCCTGCTGGGCCTGAAGGCTCCCGTGCTCATTGGCCACGGCGACACGTCGGTTGACGCGGTGAAGAACGGCACGCTGGCTACCGCCTCCGCCGTCCGCGCGCAGCTGGTGGACAAGGTGGCGCAAGCCATCTTCGACGAGACGCTGTAGCCGTCTGTACCGGGGGCGGTTTCTGCTTCTGGCCCCTTTTCGCACATGCGCGTGCCTTGGGGTCGGTTCTCGCGGCACATCC
>CACXZL010000364.1 GCA_902772085.1 uncultured Coriobacteriaceae bacterium
GAGAACGCCGCTAGTACAACCCACGGCAAATAACGCAATGCTTTGCCGCAGATACATTCGTTCGAGGTGACAGGGGTGTCGCCGCAGGAATACCGGGCGTATTTCGAAGCGGCATCCCCCACCGCATCGGGCGATTCGGCGCGGCAAAGCGCGCATCATTTGCAATGGGGTGTTCTAGTACTTCTTGCGACGGTACGGACGGCGGCGGGCGTACTCGCTACCCTTGCGCGCACTCTTCTTCAGCGAGCGCATCACGTCCTCGGACGACTTGCCCTCCACCAAGCCCTTGAGCTCCACGAGCTGGTCGCGTGCCTTTGCCGCCCGCTCGAAGTCCATGCTCTGGGACGCCGCGACCATCTCCTCCTCAAGCTCCGCGATGAGATGCATGATCTCGTCACGGGGAAGCTGCGAGAGCTCCTGGGCCACTGTCTCCGCCGTCGTCGGCGTCACGAACTCGCCGTGCATGCCCTCGCGATCCTTGCCGTCCAGCGTGGCCGACGCCTCCTGGATGAAGCTCGTGATGTCGCTGATGGCCTTGCGCACCGTACGCGGCACGATACCGTGCTCCTCGTTGAACTGCTCCTGGATGGAGCGCCGGCGGCGTGTCTCGTCGATGGCCTCGCGCATGGAGTCAGTGACCTCGTCCGCGTACATAATCACCTCGCCGCTCGCGTTGCGCGCTGCGCGACCCATCGTCTGGATGAGGGAGCGGCGGTTGCGCAGGAATCCCTCTTTGTCTGCGTCAAGAATCGCCACGAGCGACACCTCGGGGATGTCGAGTCCCTCACGCAGGAGGTTGATACCCACAAGCACGTCGATCTTGCCCGCGCGGAGCTCGCGTATGATGTCCACGCGCTCGAGCGTCGCCGTGTCCGAGTGCATGTAGTTCACGCGCACGCCCTCGTCGAGCAGGTGGTCGGTGAGATCCTCGGCCATGCGCTTGGTGAGCGTCGTCACGAGCACGCGCTCCTTGCGCGCCGTGCGGCTTTTTATCTCGGCGATGAGGTCGTCGATCTGCCCGCGCACCGGCCGCACGTCCACCTTGGGGTCAAGCAGCCCGGTGGGGCGGATGATTTGCTCCACCTGATTCTGCGTGACGCGCTCCTCGTAGTCGCCCGGCGTCGCAGAGACATAGATGAACTGCGGCACGCGCGACTCGAACTCGTCGAAGCGCAGGGGCCGGTTGTCGAGCGCGGACGGCAGGCGGAATCCGTGGTCCACGAGCGTGACCTTGCGCGAGCGGTCGCCCTCGTGCATGCCGCGAATCTGCGGCACCGTCACGTGCGACTCGTCGATGATGCAGAGCATGTCCGAGGGGAAGTAGTCGATGAGCGTGTAGGGCGGCTCGCCGGGCTTGCGTCCGTCGAGGTGGCGCGAGTAGTTTTCGATGCCCGAACAAAAGCCCATGTTTTCCAGTATCTCCAGATCATAGGCGGTACGCTGCGCCAGTCGCTGCGCCTCGAGTACACGGTCGTTTGCCATGAGCTCCGCCTTGCGGCTCTCGAGCTCCTCGCGTATGGTGTCCAGCGCGTGCGTGATCTTTGGCCGCTCGGTCACGTAGTGCGAGGCAGGCCAGATGGGAATGGCGTCGAACTCCCGAAGCACCTCGCCCGTCAAGGAGCTTATCTCGGCGATCAGCTCCACCTCGTCACCAAAGAAGCCGATGCGTAGTGGATTCTCCGCATACGGAGGAAAGACGTCCACCACGTCCCCGCGCACGCGAAACATCCCGCGCTGCAGGTCCACGTCGTTGCGGTCGTACTGGATGTCTATGAGCTCGTGAATGAGGTCATCGCGCTCGAGCGGCACGTCCTTGCTCACGTTTGGCGCAAGGCCGGCGTAGTCTTGCGGCGAGCCGATGCCATAGATGCAGCTCACCGAGGCGACCACGATCACGTCGCGTCGGCTGAGCAGGCTCGACGTCGCCTGATGGCGGAGCTTCTCGACCTCTTCGTTGATCGAGGCGTCCTTCTCTATATAGGTATCCGTCTGCGGCACGTATGCCTCGGGCTGATAGTAGTCGTAATAGCTGACGAAGTACACCACGCAGTTGTGCGGGAAGAGCTCCTTCATCTCGCTTGCCACCTGAGCGGCAAGGGTTTTGTTTGGCTCCATGATGAGTGTGGGCTTGTTCAGCGCCTCGATGGTCTTTGCCATGGTGAAGGTCTTGCCCGAACCCGTCACGCCCATGAGCGTCTGATAGCGCAGGCCGTCACGCACGCCCTGGGCGAGCTTCTCTATGGCTTGCGGCTGGTCTCCGCTCGGCTCGTAGGGTGCCACCACTTCCAGACGCTCTTGTCCGTGCTCCAACCCAAATCGCTTGAGCTCCGCACCTACCCGCTCGCGTGCTTCCGTCATGGCTCTCCCCTCTCCCCAGCGCATTGCAGACCAGTATACCCGAGCGATGAAAACAAGGGCGACCAAGAAGAGCCTGCCGCAGCGCAGATCGTTTGACTCGCCAAACGTCTTCGAAAGCGAAGGCCGAGACTCCTCTCGATCCGCTGCGGGTGTCCACGCGCCTTTCGCGCGCCGTGACCGCTTCCGTTCGTCGGGACGATCCGTTCCCCGACGATTTTTCCGTCCGACACGTCGTAGAGCTTGAACTGCTCCGTATGTCCGAAATGCTGAAAGATTTCTCCGTTTTCATAGGTGACCGCGATTCTCATGGTATTCTTTCCTTTCTCCGGAATCTGATCCGTAATCTGGTTTTCCAGCGCGTAGCTCCCGCCCCGGATACGAAGCTCCCTGCCGTCAACAAGGGCTTCGGCGATCTTGCGGCGGGCGTTTTCGTAAATGGCTGTGACAGTGGTTCGCGCCACGTCCATCCGCGCGGCGCACTCTTCCTGCGTCAATCCCTCCCGGTCGAGCAGCCGGACGGTTTCAAACTCGTCGAGCGTCAGAACGACCGGATCGCTCTGTG
>CACXZL010000365.1 GCA_902772085.1 uncultured Coriobacteriaceae bacterium
CGGGCAAGCTCGAGCTCGCGTTTCCTACGCGCAGCCCTCTTCCGCTTTTCGTCTGCAATGGCTAATTGCTCGACATATTGTTTCGACAGTGCGACGCCATCTATAGCTGTCGGCGTGAAACCGCCAAATGTCACACCTAATTCCGCGAGCGCAGATACGCCATCTCCGATTGCCAAAACAAACCTCTATTTTTCTGCTTGAACTCGTTTTATTTCCCGATTGATTATACAGAAGAACTGAGGGTTGGACTCTTGTTGTATGCAACTACAAGACCTAACCCTGAAGAGAGCTTCTTAGTCCTAGCAAAAAGAAAAAAGCCCGCATCTCTGCGGGCTTTTTAAATATCAGGCTTTGTTTTACTAGTAACGACGTCTGCCTGCAACGTCCCAACGGAGCTTCGGTTCAATCTCATCTGCATAAATAATGCAATAGCGCATACCCTTGAGGGTAACAATCAGATTGACAACCTTCGGAGCATCGGGACCGCCGAAATCGTAAAGCTGATAGGTGAGGAACTCTCGGTCAATCAGTTCCTTGTAAACAGGATCGTTTTCTATCTTGCTTAGAAGCACGTTAGTCTGAACGCGTCCAAGCTCATCCTGCCTCAGCGTGATGTTGTATAGAATAACTTCCTGTTCGTCACTAAGACGAGGTTCAGCCTTGATCTCTTCTTCTGTAGCCATTGAGCGATATCACCATCCTTGGAATCAAAATGGGCTGAAATGCATGCGACGATTATAGCAAACAAAACAATAAGGGACAGCCTAAGCTGCCCCTTATCGCTTAAACGATTGCTCGTCTAAAGGCCTACCAAGGAACCTCGCGGCCCTTGAAGTCCTTGACGTCGTCGCCGCGCCAGCCGTCGCCTTCCTGAGCATACTCGTTGCCAGAACGCTTCGTGCTGGTGTAGCCAGACCATGCGCGAGCCAGATACTTATCCTTTACCCAGAAGATGTTTTCCTTCATGAGGTCGGCTGTCGTCAGACCAAGCTCGGCTTCTACTTCCTGCTTGGACTTGCCGCCGGCGATCATTTCATTCATCTTCGCGGCGATCTCGCTGTTGTCAAGAGCTAGCAGTTCTTCACGATCCATATAGTGTCCCTCCTTTAGGTAAGGTGTGGCCACCGCTTGGCGGCCACACCCAGTCTATCACAAACTAGAGACGGAACAGAACGGTCGGACGATCGAATTCCTGCATCTTCGCGTACATCTCGTCCAGCGGACCATAGTACATCGAGTGCGATTCTTCGACCTGAACGGCGACCGGACGCTGACCGCACTTGTCGCCACCAGCTCCCCAGTGCTCGGAGAAGATGCTGGTCGGGCAAGGAATGTAGAACCATTCCCAAGCGTCGCCCGTGTCACCCTCGCCCTTGCGGAAGGGGCCGACTTCTACTTCTTTGATACCAAACTGCTCGAGCGGGAGACCAAGCTCTTCTTTGCAGGCAATCTCTGCAGCGTGATTGCCGGAGAAGTAAGTGTAGTCAACGAGCAGGCCGTATTGAGTGTCTGCCATTTGATCTTCCCTTTCTAATTAGTCCTCATCGAGGCTGCGGACGCGCTTCATGTTGCACATAACGCCCTTGTACGGAGCGCCGAAGCCGAGCTTACCAATGTTCTGGTGCGGGATGAGGCTGTTCGTGTTGGACTTCCAAACACCGAAGAGGTTCGGCTCTTCGCCGTCCTGCTCGGGATACCACCAACCGTGAGCGGTATTGATGATGCCGGGCTTCAGAACAGGGGTGATCTCTGCCTTGTAGCGGGCCTCGCCGAACATGTTGTAGACCTCTACCCAGTCGCCCTCGGTGATGCCGTACTCCTTGGCGGTCTCCGGCGGAATCTGGACCCATGCCCACGGGTCGATCTGACGCAGGGACGGGACCTGACGATGCTCGGAGTGGAAGGAGCTGTAACGACGAGAGCCGGAGGTCATGATCAGCGGATAAGCCTCGGCGTCCTGCGGACGGCTGACCTGCGAGTAGTTCGGCTCCTCGTAGTAAGGCAGCGGATCCTCGCCCCAAGAGGCGTAGAGGATGGAGTTGGCCTCGATCTGGCCGGTAATGGTGTTGAAGCCAGGCTCGCCGTCGAAGCGGAGGAGGCCCTTCTCGTACTTCTTGTACTCGAAGCCATGAGCACCAGGCTGATACAGACCCTCTTCACGGAGGTCGTTGAAGTTCATGTCGAGCTCTGCGAGCTGGTCGCTGAAGAACTTGTCAACAGCAGCGTCGAGCTCGGTGCGGTCGATGGCAGCGCCATCGCGGTCGCCCGGCATCCAGTTGGTGTCGAGCCACGGCCACCAGTTCGGGGTGAGCTTCGAACCGAACATGAGGCAGATCTCGATGTCGGACATGCACTCGCCGAGCTGCAGGGCCTTGTTCATCGGGCCCATGAACACGGTGTTGCGGCCATAGTGGGTGAGGACGATGCCGTCATGCTCAGCCCAAGTGGCCATCGGGAGGAACCAGTCGCCAACAGCCATGGCCGTCGGGGTCATCCACAGGTCCTGGATGACGCAGAACTCGATGGACTCGAGCAGCGCCTTGTGCCAACGCTTCGGCTGAGCCGAGCAGGTCGGTGCCAGGAAGTTGGAGGAGTTGAACCAAGCCATGCGCAGCTGGTACGGCTGCTTGGTCTCCATGGTGTTCAGGGTCTCGTCGGGCTGGGTGGTAGCCATGCCGGTGGACAGGCCGGGCCACTCAGCAGCGCCGATGCGGAGCTGCCAGATCTCGTCGTCCATTGCACCACGCTGCTCCATGCGCCACTTGCCGAGCAGGGCGGACGGAGGACCGAGGGTCAGGCCGCCGGGGGAGTCGATCGAGCCAGCCAGAGCGGCCAGGAGGATCATCGACTGCGACAGCTGGACGCCGTTCTTGTTCTGGTCGAACGCGAGGCCCCAAGCCCAACCGATCGGGCGCT
>CACXZL010000366.1 GCA_902772085.1 uncultured Coriobacteriaceae bacterium
CGTGACGGCCCAGGAGCTCGAGGACCTCTATCCGACGCTCAATCCGAAGGAGCGCGAGAATCGCTTCGTGTCGGTCCATCGCACGACGTTCATACAGGGCATAGGCGGTGCCCTACGCTCTGGCAAGCCGCATGACGGCCGCTCTCCCGACTACGACGACTGGGATCTCAACGGCGACCTGCTCTTCTGGGACGACGTGCTGGGATGCGCCGTCGAGGCGAGCAGCATGGGCATCCGCGTGAGCCCCGAGTCGCTGGACCGCCAGCTCACGCTGGCCGGGTGCGACGATCGCCGCAGCCTTCCGTTCCACAAGATGCTGCTCGACGGCGAGCTCCCCAGCACCATCGGCGGCGGCATCGGACAGAGCCGCCTATGCATGCTGCTTCTAGGCAAGGCTCACGTGGGCGAGGTGCAGGCCTCCGTGTGGGACAAGGCTACGGTGGAGGCGTGCAAGGCAGCTGGCGTGCAACTGCTCTAATGCAATCTGCGCAAAACAACAGACACGTGCCCCAACCCAGAGACGGTGACCGTCAGGTCATCGTCTCTGTCACGTGACACCCACCATGTCCTCTCACGAGCGCGACGTCATCTGTACTCCATCACCAGCACGGTCACGTCGTCGGACTGCTCCACGCCTTCCGCCCATGCGGCCACGTCCGCCCTCAGAGCGCGAACCATGTCCTCCGCACCCGTCTCCGGATGAAGTCCGACGAACGCCTTCAGACGGTCGTTGCCGTACTCATCCTCGCTCGCGCTGTACGCCTCGTTCACGCCATCCGTGTAGAGCAGAACCTCGTCGCCCGGAACCATCTGGATGGTCTCCTCACGAAAGCTGGCACCTTCAAAGACCCCAAGAATCGGACCGCACTTCTTTGCAATCCATTCCCAAGACCCCTCATGACGCAAGAGCGGGTAGTTGTGCCCCGCATTCACATACGTGAGCAGGCCGCTCTTCCAGTCAAACGTGGCCGTCCATGCCGTCACAAACATATTTGCGTCGTTATTTGCGCTCAGATGCGCATTTGCCGCGGCGACAGCCTCGTTGAGTCGCAGCCCCGAACGCATGCGGTTTTCTATCTCGTTCTTTGCCGCCATCATAAACAAGCTCGCCGGTATGCCCTTTCCCGAGACGTCCGCGATGAGAAATGCCACGGTATGGTCGTCGAGCTCAAAGAAGTCATAGAAGTCGCCGCCCACCTCTCGGGCAGGATCCATCAAGGCGAAGAGATCCACGCGATCGTTGCCGGGAAAGGCGGGATACATGCGAGGAAGTGAGCTTTCCTGAATGCTACGGGCAGTCTCCAGATCCACCTTCGTGCGTTGCTCGGCCTCGTGGATGAGTCGCTTCAGCGAATCAACCGTCGTGTTGATGAAAGCCGAGAGCATGGAGAACTCCACCGTGTTCACCTCAGCGACGACCTCGTCCAAGTTTCCATTGGTTATTGTTTTAAGAGATTCCGTCATGCCGTCTATGGGCTTTGCCACCAAGCGCTCGAGCACGCGTGACACTACGATGTAGAGCGTCGCGAGCAACGCGAGCGCCACCAAGCTCACCCACAGCATCGTCTCCCCACGCTGAGCGAAGACCAGGGTGAAGGGCGCTACGAGCACCACCGTGTATTCATCCGCGTCGATGGCGCAAACGTAGGCGAGCTGAGCAGATACTCTCTCCTCTGCCATGGAGAAGAAGTCGCCCGCCCATGGAATTTGAGCCACCTCGCCCGTCTCGACAAGACGTCTCACGTTGGTCATCGCCTTACTGCCGAGCACCACGTCCTCTCTCATGTATAGATCGTAGGCTGGACTGTTTGTAAACTCGAGTATCTTGTCGTCTTGTGAAAAGACGAGGATGGTATAGTCGCTGTCCGCATCATAGCCTGCCACCAGCGTGCTGGCCTCCATATTGAGGTCAAGCTCCAGCCTCTGATTGTCGTTGAGTTCCACCGTGGAAAGCACGTCCGAGTAGCGTATGTACTCGAGCATCTGTTGCCTCAAGAAAATGAGCTCATCATACATGCTCTTCCGAGCGCCCGCCGATAGGCCGAACGTGATGGACACGAATCCCACCGACGATACGACGAGGAACGTGAGAATCATCGCCGATAAGGTACGCAATCGAAACTCCGTACGCATGGTGCGCATCTGCGCCGTATCGTACAGGAACCTTACGAACGCATACACCGCCACGCAGACAACGGACATAAGGACAAACTGGGTGAAGGCTTGAACCCTTCGGTCTGCAAACGTACTGTTGTAGAGGGCAAGCGTGCGCATGGACAGCGTTTGCGTCTCCTCGTGCGTTCCCTCTTCCGTCTCGACGACTTCGGTGAATGTTTCCCAGTAGCCCTGGAGTTGCACGTCTACAATCAAGCTGAAGGCATACGTGGCCAAAGCGGAGACGGCCAGACACGCGACAAGCATCACCGTCCACCTGACGACCCGCGACTTGATGCCAAAGGCGAAGGCGAAGCACACCCCCATGACGAGACCAGCGCATCCCAAGAGCACGATCGAACTCAGAGGGTTGGTAAAATACCGTTCGAATACGTCCAGTGGCAGCAATCTCGCATGGACGTAGAGTATGCCTCCGCTCAGCAATCCATGCAGAGTGCCCAACAAGGTCCCCAGAAGCAACGACCCCGCAGCAACCGGCGCCAGCAGTCCGATTGCGTATGCCATGTACTCCCCCGGCTTCCCGATTCCGATGAATCCGAGCTGCATGAAAGTCAGCGCCCCCGACACGATCGTGAGAGCACAAAGGCAGAGCACGCGTGCGCTTCTCTGTGAGTCTTGCAACACTCCACGCCAAGTGAACAGTCCGCCCACAATCGGCCCTTTCTACGTCATACCGGCTCAAGGGTTCTCTTGTAGATCGCCCACGAATCCTCAGGCCGTATCTCCAGCTT
>CACXZL010000367.1 GCA_902772085.1 uncultured Coriobacteriaceae bacterium
GATGGCATGCTTTCCGACGACGCGCTCGACATGCTCGCCGCGGCGGGTTCTCAAAAACACCAGCCCTCTGACCTCATCGACTAGTCGTCACATACGAGATGATACGAGTACACCAACCTCTCAGCATCAAGCTCCGCCTCGTTCAAGTCTACTATGCCCTTATCATACTGATAGGTCTAAGCTATGCAGCCCTCATCAACCCAAAGACGGACTTAGGGTTTGTATACGACCTCTCGATGGTGAGGGCAATTGTACAAATGTCCACATCCGCACAGGCGATCTGGATGATTCAGCGACGGGCAAAAGGCACGCCACTCTTTTGTATGGTCACCACAATCATCTGTGCGGTTCTCTCTTTCATCGATATATTCTTCATGCACGCGAATGCCCCCGTGTTTGTCGCCATCGGCATTGACGGAAGCGCTGCCATCGTCACGATTGAGTATCTTCTCGCAGCGCTCGTCGTGACCTATCTCTGGAAATCCACCGAAGCCAAGAGGGTGTTTACGGTAGATCTCAACGACGAGCCGGAAGGCCCTGGAAACAGCTGGGACGCCGCAGGGCTTCGCAAACGCATTCGCACCTGGCCTTTTTGGCGCGACCTCACCATATACCTCATAGTCTTCTCCTTCCTGGGACACTGGGCAGAGATGCTCTTCTGTCGACTCATCGTGGCTGGCGTATTCATGGGAGGGTATGACCCTACAAACGCCATGCTTTGGGATCAGTGGCTCTTTCCTTTTTCAGCAGAGGGAACGGCGCTGGCGATGGTCGTCCTGTTTCTCTTTCCCCTCAAACAAAGACTCCTGCGTTACTTCAAGGGAGACGTTTTACGCGCGCTGCTCTGTTCGTTTCTCGCAAATGCCGCGATTTGCACTCTCATCGACTTTCTCACCGGCATCACGTGCAACCAGCATTACGAGCTTTGGGACTATCGCGACATGCCTTTCAACTTTATGGGCCAAGTGTGTCTCCAGAACTCGCTTGTATACTCTCTAGCAGCGACGCTCATCGTATGGGTCGTTTATCCCCTTATGGATCGTGGTCTTCGAAAGTTGCCCCGCAGCTTCGTAGACGCGCTTTTCTTTAATCTCTTGGGCTTTTACGCCTTTGAAGCGGCCTTGCATTTCATCGTAATCTAGCCGACGTCTCACCAGTAGGCTATACTGAACTCATATTCATCTGCTGCGAAAGGCTTGTCATGAACGACGAAACCATTGCTGAAGAGTCAACGCTCACCGACGACGTAAAGAAAATCGTCGGCGGAGTCGCAACGATAGCCCTTATCGTCATTCCAATCGTGCTCATCCATCGGCTTATCCGCACCTTGGAAAATGGAGATACCTTCAAGAGCATCGAGCGAGCTCTGGGCTGATTCGATGCTCTCTCGCTTTCTCACGCATGCCTTTTCCACATGAAGGAGCTCCTCTCATCCCCACGAGGACAAGAGCGGAGCTCCTTGGTCTACACGTTCTTCGTCGCCCGCCTCTCATTTCTCCGACGACGGTATGAGGTGATCACCCCTGGCGCCACGGCCAGAGCCGCAATGGGCAGCAGCGTCTCCAGTGAGGCCGAGTTTTGAAAGCCCGTTGAAGGCATCGCCAGGCAGAACTCGTTTACAAACGAGCAGCCATCGTCGTCATACCGCACGTTGGCATGCAATCCACCCTCGCCGTCATCATAGAACGTCGCGCTGATGTCTTCCACATGCGAGTCGTATCGTACGTACTTTTCGCCTGTGTTTTCTTCCTGCACGTGATAGGTTTTCGCCTGGCCTACCCAAGCGGAATCTATCGATATCCCAGAGAAGCGGAACGACCCATCCGCATCGTTTGTGGCATGAGCCACCACCTTGCCCTCCTCGTCGGACAACGCAAAGGAATACGCCCCTTCCGCCAACGCGATGCCCCTACAAGACTTCGTGCCCTCGACCTCGAATGACCCTGACGCCTCATAAGAGTTCTTCGCCACTACCGTCGCCACCTGATTTGCCCTGACGACACCACTCGACCCTATCATTTCTCGCTCGGTCCATCCCTTTGGGACGTTCACCTCCCTTACCTCATACGTCGTTCCAGCAGCGATGTTTGGAATCGAGACCGTCTCTCCCGCCTTGACCCTTATGCGCACAACGGTCGTCGTACCCTGTTGTTCCGTAGAGAGGGGGGTATCAAGGTATTGCGCGTACAGAGTCGTAGGAGCGCTGAAGAGAACGGCTTGCCCATCGGCATAGAAGGCGCCGCTTCCGTCTTTGTTTTTGGTCCATCCCAAAAACGTCTTACCCTCTATGACGGGAGCCGATCTCAACGTCTGCCGTACGCCTTGGACAAACTGCTGGGTCGAGTCCTCCACAATCCCGTTTCCATCAAGCACGACGGTGTACCTCTTTCTCGCATAGTCAAACACGACGACGCTCGAGCCATCCTGTGTCAGCTCAACCGTCTGAGGGTCAGGGCTGTCGAAACCTGCATACTCCTGTGGTGTCACCATCACGGGGTGCAACGCACTGCCTCGCCTCCTTTCGCTGCCCGACTGTTCAAACGTTCCGAGGTCTATTGCACTCTCGAGCCTATGGAGCACGGTGTATTCCACATATGTGGCGGGATCCTCCCACTGCGCATAGAGCACCGTCGTCTTGCCCATCTCGGGCGTGATCGTTGCGCCTGCGGCATACGGTGTCCCCTCACCGTCTCGCGACGTGTTCCATTCGGAAAGCTCGAATCCCAGACGTACGACGTCGGGAATGGCGACGGGCGCGACGGATCCGCTCTGAACTACGCGCGTCTCCCCATTAACCCTACCCCCATTCGGGTCAAACACCACGATGGCCGCTTGTGGATCGGGCTCCCAAACCCATGTGCCGGCATACTGATGGCCATCTATCATGCTTGCCATCTCCTGAGCGGTCCACGTAGAGGCATAGCCATCCTGCGCATCGTGCTCGGGGATGGGATTGGTCTTAGCAAGCGTGGTCGCCTCCGATACTTCGAGCCGCTTGAATCGTAGGTCGTTTCGAAAACTCGGATAGCATTGCGCGTCTTGTACACTTGCAAAGCTCCACTTGCTGATATCGGCGCGCTCAAGAGCCGAGCAGTTGTCAAAGATCCTTTGCATGCTCGTGACTCTGGCGGTGTTCCATCCTGAAAGGCACGACACGTCCGTGATGGAGGAGCAGCCATAAAACAAACTCGAGAGATTCGACACGTTCTTCGTATCCCATCCACCTATGGGAGCAAGGTCTCTGAGCACCGGACAATTGTAAAACATCGAGCTCAAGTCTCTCGCCCCTTTCAGGTTCCAGGAGGCAAGCCCCGATATATCAGACAAGGACACACAGTCAGCAAACATATAGGCAAACTTACTTGCAACGGCCACACTCCATTGGGATGCGAAGTCTACGTTCTGGAGCAACGCGCATCCCTGAAACATCGACTCGAGATTATTTGCCTTGACCGTATGCCAGCTTGAAAGGGATCGACAGTCTTCCAATGAAACGCAGCCCTGAAACATAGAATGGAGATCCGTCACGGTATCCATCTGCCACCCGGCAATCGCAGAGAGGTCATCGAGACCTACGCACTCGCTAAACATGCTGCCAAAGGACTGTACGCGTTCAGTCTTCCATGGTGATAGTCCACTCAGACTCGTAAGCGACGCGCAGCCGCAAAACATGGACTGCAGGCTCGTCGCCTTGCTCACATTCCAGTCTTTCAAGGACTCAATGCTTTGTAGGGATACGCAGTTTCGGAACATCTCACGGAATTCGAGTGCGCTGCTTGTGTTCCAATCGCCGAGGGGAGTTATGTCCACAAGCGATTTACATCCGTTGAACACGCCGTTGAAGTGCTTTATGCCAGAGGTATTCCAGTTGGCCAGGGCACGTATGTCGGTAAGTGTGTCGCAATTCTGAAACAGGCAATTGATCGAATCGCGATACTGGAGTCCGGAAGATATGCTCCTCAGATCCCAGCCCGCCAACGGCGATACGTCTCGCAGCGAAGCGCATCCACGAAAGGCCGATCCCATCTTCGTCACCGCCGAGGTATTCCAACCCTCGACGGCCGAGATGTCCTCAAGCTTCCCACAGCCGGAAAACATCGAGTTGAGGTCCGTGGCCTTGCTCATGTCCAACCCTGCAAGGCCAGATATGTCCGTGAGATTGTTGCAATTGAAGAACCACTTCGTCGTCTTCTGTGGCGCAAGGGCACCATCGACCACCACGGCATAGATGCCTTCGCGCTGCGAATACCAAGGCAAGTTGCTCGAACTGGCTGGCGCATCGGGAGCAACGGGCGTCGGGCCATCAAACGTCCCGTCAACATTCGCGTTGCTGAGATGCAACGTACCGCAATCATCGATTCTCCAATAGACCTCTGTATCGGCCTGCACGTCTGCATACGCCTTTCTCGGCCCAAGCAACGAACCGATTCCCCGTACGATGCTGGCACCTATCACATCGAGGGGACCTTCGCCCTGAGACTCATGCTCGGGCGCTTGTTCTTGCTCGAGAGAAGAACGGTCCGTTTCGGATGCGAGCGTTTTTTTGAGTTCGACCTCAAATTCGAACTCTTGGCTGGGGTTGCCGCCACCCGTCACTTCCTTGTGTATGTGCAACGACCCGGGACAGGTGACGTTGGAAAACGAAATGCCATCAGGATCGTAGTCGACGCGTACGACGAGGTTTTGTCCGTCCTCTGACACCTCTACAGACACCCTCTCCTCATGCTCGTCATAGTGTATGTCCGCGTCGTCGCCCCCAACCTCAACGATCGAATACTCATGTGTACCGACGTCTCCCCTTGCGTAGAGGATGGGCGAAAAAACGATGCCCCCGCCCTCACCGGTCTTCACGCTTTCCATGGGGACGTTGTTCTCGCGCAGCATAAACTCAAAAGAATCGGCAGCAGCGGCCTTTCCATCCAACATGACGGTTCCAACCAGACAGACCGACGTCGCGGATTCCTCGAAGAGGTTGGAAAAACTTGCGAGCGAGGTTCCACGTGCCCGTATGGTTCCGGTACTGTCGCGCTGTGATACTAGAACCCATCCATCGCGCGGTGTCTCATAGACGCTGTATATCGTTCCGGCAGGTATACAGTCCGCAAAGACCACTGATTCGTTTGGACGGAGGCTCACCTCGAACCCTCCGTTCTCGACGCTGACCGTAGACGTCTCATTGCTGCCCTGATTCGAGGCGGAGATTGATTGGCGCGTATAGGAGAGCTCTTCTCCCGTCAACTCATCGGCTCCTTGAAGGCGCACGACAAACGTGAGCGTATCGTCCTGATGCCCCGACGCCTCGTCCACGCGATTCTCTATGCTCAGGCTTCCCGGTTTGACCTTGTTGTGAAAAACGGGTAGTGCATCTACGGCTTTTGGCTCCCACTCAGGGTTCAGTGTGGTCTCCTCGTCGTATCGCAACCACATGTCACGAGAATCCACCACCTCTTGCGAGAGGCTCAGCGTTCCGTCGCCGTTGTCTGCCGTCGTCACCGCATACGCATAGACGGTTTCGTCGTAGACGACATCGGCATCGTC
>CACXZL010000368.1 GCA_902772085.1 uncultured Coriobacteriaceae bacterium
GAAGGTGGCGTTTGTGAACTTGAGCTCCAGACGCATCATCTGCACGGGCGTGGACATGCCGCCCGCGATCATGCAGGTGCGCACGTGCGGTGCGACCGACGTCTGAAAGCCCTCGGCGTCGGCGAGTCCCTGGTACACGGCGCCTACGGCCGCGATGTCGCTCACCTCATGGGTGCCGATGATCTGCGCAAGCGTGGCGGACCGGTAGTCCTTGGGCAGGCACACGGTGCTTCCGTGCATGAGGTAGGCGTAGCTCGTGAGAAGGCCCAATATATGGAAGAGCGGCACCGAAACGCAGATGGAGGGTCCCATGGTGCCCTCGAGGCCGTCCGCGAGGGCCAAGGCGTCGGTGGTGAGCGCACGTTGGGAGATGCACACCGCCTTCGGCTTCGAGGTAGTCCCGCTCGTGAAGATCACCAGGGCGGTGTCCGACGCCTCGTCGGCGCTGCGCTGCTCGAGAAGGCCGTCGACGCCAACAAAAGCCTGGGGATCGGTGAGGCTCTGCGCCTCGTTGCGCACGTCCACGCAATGCGTGGGGTCGATGCCTGCCATCTCGGCAAGCGTCCCCATCGCGTTGTCCCAGCGCTTGGTCTGGCCGTTGTCGCCGCACACGATGAACTGGGTGCCGGACATCTCGAGCAGGTTTGCGGCGTCCGCGATTTCCGTGCTGTAGTTTACGAGCACGGCGACGCCACCCGCGCGCACGATGGCAAAGAACGCGACGATCCAGTTTGCGGAGTTGTAGCCCCAAAGCGCCACGCGGTCGTCCTTGCGGACCCCCATGTGGTGCAGGCGCGCGGCGAACGCGGCGACGGCAGCGTGGAACGCCTCGTATGAGACGCACTCGCGCATGGTGACGATTGCCAGCGCGTCACTCGCGGTGGTGGATAGGTTATTTGAAAACAGCATAGTCCCCCTAGCATAAATATCGACAGAAAATATAATCGCAAACTAGACATTTGGTTGTACAACGTAACGCCGTGTTAATATTTTTGCGCTGATGGCCTCGGTGTTTGGGGCTTGTTGGCCTCGATGAAGATGAACAACCGCAGCTTGGGGTGCAACCTTTCGGGGCAGGGAGAGGCCCGGGATTATCCAGAGGGGCCCGGGGTCACTCAGAGAGGGGTTTGCGTTATAATACCGTTTGCACGTAAAGGACGAGAAAGCCCCGATAAAGCATGGGGTCAGGCAAGTTCGGCGGATGGTTTGCATGCGATCGTCATAGGAGGATTGATATGAGAATCCGAAACAAAACGCTCTCGATCGTCTGGAAGGTGGTGCTGCTCGTGTTCGGCGGCTACGGGCTGCTCGACGGCTCGGGAATACTCGCCGGGACGTACCTTACGGGCTTCCCCCACATGTTCACCAATATCTCGAACTTGTTTGCATGGGCGTACTTCTTGCTGGCCGTCATATGGCTTGTGAGGAATCGCGACGACGAGAGCGCCGTGACGTTCGCCCCACAGATGAAGTACACGGCCACGATGTCGCTGATCGTCACCATGTTGATCGCCCACTTCATGCTCTTTGACGCGATGTTTCAGGACGGCAAGCTCGTGCTGCATCTGGTGGCCCTGCATTACGTGACGCCGCTGATGGCACTTCTGGACTGGCTCCTCTTCGACGAGAAGGGCAAGATGCCCGTCTGGGGACCCTTTGCCTGGCTGTCGCTCGCGGTCGTCTACCTCGTGGTCGTGATGATCGGCGCCGGTCCGCTCGGACTCGACCTAGGTGGCGGCACCACGGCGGACGTGACCCGCTACCCCTACACCTTCCTGGACCCCGCCATCTCGGGCGTGGGTGGAGTGATCACCTTCATCGCGGTGATGCTGGTGGTGTTTTCCGTACTCGGGTATGTGCTCTTTGGCATCGACCGACTGCTCGGCAGGCTTGCCCGAAGGACGGCGTAGCGCTGGCCTTGGCTGCAGGCGCGAGGCCGGCGTGCGATTCTTGCGGGCGTCGTCGGCCTTCGAACGTACAAGTTCTTCTTGGAAACAAGGGCGTCGAAAGAGGGCCCTTGTTTCCTTTCTTGTCCGCGTTCACACGTTCGCAGGCCGAGAGGAGCGACGCGTGCTTGTCGCGGTCGCATAAGGGCACTGAGGTAGTCGATTGCCTTGCCCCAGGACGACTTCTATGTGGTGCTTGGCGAAGATGACCCGTCTGAGGTCGAGGACTTCTTGGGCTATTCATACGACACGGCCACGTGTTTCTTTGATCGCTTCCTCAGGTGCTACCTTGGGAACGACAACGAGGAGAGGCTCGGCGAGGTGGAGTACGTCGCCGTACTGAAACGATTTGCTGGAAACCGCACGGCGGCAGAAGTCAGCAAGTGTTTTTCCACGGTGGTCGATTCTGGCAAACGCCGTCTGGCCGAGACGGACGATGCCAGCGGTGGTCTAACGGGTCCTTTTGCATTTACCGAGGCCCGTGTGGCGAAATCGCGCTTGGCGAAAGACCGCTGGAAGGCCAGTCCTTGCCGGGATCGAGATGTCGCGACAAGGCTGTTTTTTTCACCTCCGCTCACTTCGAAAACGAGCTTCGGGTTTGAAATCTGAGGCTGGTTTTCCCGTACGGGCGGTATGGCACCTATCGTCTGCGCAGGTAGAAGGCCCGCGAATAAGACCCCGTGTTTTTCGTGCCCGAAATTTCAAACCCGAAGGCGTTTTTCGAAGTGAGCGGGGTTAAAAAATCCAGCCCCGGCCGGGATGGACCTTCTTTGTGTGCGAAAGCGACTGAAGGGGTTTGGTGCCTTGCAATTCGCGTATCCAACTAAGAAGAGCCGTCCCTTGATGGGACGGCCCTTGTTGTTTGTACCTTGGCGTCAGGCTGTCATGTCAGACGATGGCAAAAAGGTGCTAGATTCCATTGGCCATGTCATTAGAGGCCGACTACGTAGGCGGCGAC
>CACXZL010000369.1 GCA_902772085.1 uncultured Coriobacteriaceae bacterium
CCTCACCGAGGCCTCCGACTTGGAGGCGGTGCTGGAAGCGTCCAAGTCGTGGGACTTTGTGGATGCAAACAAGGTCTTCCTTCTTGGCGGCAGCATGGGCGGGCTCGTCACGACGGTCGTGGGGAGCTCGCATCAGGACGAGATCGCAGGGATGATGCTGATGTATCCGGCGTTGTCGGCAAAAGAGGACAGCGGGGCGCTTGGCTATGGGACGGCGGACGACATTCCGGAAGACGTCAGCTTGTTTGGCGGATGGATCCACGTGGGGAAGAACTACATCGTCGATTTGCAGAGCGTCGACTTCAATCAGCTGCTCTCTTCCTATAGAGGACACATGCTGCTCCTTCATGGAGACAAGGACGGTACCGTCCCCATCTCCTGGTCGGAGGAGGCGATGGAGATCATCCCCGACTGTGAGTACCATGTGGTCAAGGGCGGTGGGCACGAGTTCTTTGGCCAACCGTTCGAGGAGGCCATGTCATACATCCTGTCTTATGTGCAGGGGCAGCTGGGCGGGTCCGTCCAGACGCACGAAGAGGCCGACGCGTCGATGAGGATGACGATCGGCGAGGTGCCTGTAGACGTGGAATGGGAGGAGAACGAATCGGTCGAGGCTCTGCGAGCGCTTTGCCAAAGTGGTCCTCTGACGATTCAGATGTCCATGTACGGAGGCTTCGAGCAGGTCGGCTCCATCGGGCAGCGTCTGCCCAGCAGCGACAGCCAGACGACCACGCAGGCGGGGGACATCGTCCTGTATTCTGGAGACCAGATCGTCGTGTTTTACGGCTCGAATTCGTGGGCATACACCAGGCTCGGACGCATTGTGGGCAAGTCCGTCTCGGAAATGACGGAGCTTCTTGGCAACGGAGACGTGAAGATTTCGATAGAGAACGGGAGATAAGCATAGAGGAGTGATGGCGGAGCGTTGCAGGCGGTATTCTCCGCCGTCTGGTGGGAGCCGAGCGTTAACAGGGTGGGCGTGAAGCTCTCTTGCGGCGAGCCGGGAGGCAACCACTTCCTGCAACCTTCGCTCATCGAGGGACTGGTCTCGGCGGTTTCCGGCACGATTGTCGAGTGCAACACGGCCTATGGTGGTGGCCGATCAGTCGTGCTTACGAGCTTGTGGAGATAGGGTAGGACTCGCGACCGCTGAGAGGGGCGAGAACTGTGCTTCCGTCTTATGGAATCGGGCCTCATACGTGCGACGGGGCCATCGTGTACAATAAGGGCGAGGATTCCACGAGAGAGGAGCTGGAGATGGCGCAGGAGTTCGACCTTCGCAGCTGGATTCGCGAGCAACCCCACAAGGGATATGCGGCAAGCCTGGATGACGACGACCACTTCGTACTCGAGACCGACTTCGCTACGGCGGCAATCAACTTCTATGACATGGCGCCCGATCCCGAGATCGTGGAGCTGCATATCGAGGAGAAGGCCACGGGCGAAGCCAAGTTCTTCCTGCATTTCCATCCCGTAGACCGGAGCCACTCCATTCAGCTCTTCCATGAGATGGTCCAGGCGCTTCTCTCGATCCAAGGCCACCATCGGACGGAGGTGCTGCTCTGCTGCACGGCGGGCATGACGACGTCCTTCTTTGCGGAGCGCCTCAATCAGGTGGCCGAGGCCATGGGTCTCGACTGGACCTTCTCGGCGGTGAGCGTGACCGAGGCATACGAGCATGGACGCGACAAGGCCGCCATTCTCATCGCCCCGCAGATTGGTTATCAGGCCGAGAGGGTGCAGCAGGTCATGGGCGACGTGCCGGTGCTCAAGATACCCACGGCCACGTTTGCCGCCTACGATGCGGCCGGATGCCTGGAATGGGTGCGCGAGGAGCTTGCCGTGCGCGAGCGGGAGGCTGCCAGACAAACGACCGAGGAGACAGACCTGCAGGCAAACAACGATGGCCGGATCCTCGTGGTGGCAGCACATGCCGCGTCGGGCACGGTGACCATCCATCACAGGGTCTATGACCATGGCGTGGTTGCGGCGGAGGGCCGCGTCATCAAACGGCGCCTGACCCTTGCCGACATCACCGACGTGATCGACACGCGGCTGTGCTCGTGCAGGGCGGGAGGGAAGGTCGATGCCGTCGGCGTGGCGCTTCCTGGTGCGATGCGCGGCGGCTACGTCCATATCAAGAAGACCAGAGAGGTCGACCTGACCGACGGCACGGACGGTTTCGTTATGGGCGACTACTTCTCGGAGCGCTACGACGTTCCCGTCCTTCTGTGCAACAATGCAAACGCGGCGGCCTTGGGTTGGCACGTGGCGCACCCTGAGTATCAGGACGTGACGTTCTACTCCCAGGCGACTGGCTGGGCGATGGGCGGCCAAGGCCACGTGGTCGCAGGAAGGCTGGTGGAGGGCGCGCACGGAAACGCGGGCGAGATCAGGCTTATCGTAAACAGGTTCTCGTTCTCGAATCCTTTGCATTACAACGCCTTCGACCCCGCTGACGTCCTAGAGGTGGTGGGACAGGTGCTCGCGATGGACTGTGCGACGTACGACCCCGAGGTCATCGCGCTGCGCTGCGATCTGCTGCCGGACATGGAAGAGGTTGCGGGCGAGCTTGCCAAGTACGTCGATCGCGACCAGCAGCCCAAGCTCGTGCACGTGTGCGACTACGACGAGCACATCCTGGTCGGTATGCTCGCGCGGTGTCGGCAGAAGCTCTGGGCGTAAGGGCGGCTACGGCGCACATGCCCGCGGAGAGGTCGGTGCATGTGCGCGCATCACGTCGAGGGCAACGTGGCTGGCGACGGTCGCGGCGTCCCTCGTAAACACCGCTTCTCATGGCTGCAATGGCGCCACCGTCGATGAGCGGGTCGGTGCCGGTGACGAAGGTCTCGTCGGAATCCAGAAGGAATGCGGCGGCCGCGATCTCGTCGTCGCGGTTGT
>CACXZL010000370.1 GCA_902772085.1 uncultured Coriobacteriaceae bacterium
CTACACCCTGCCCCTTTGGCATGAGATCGTTACTCGAAGACTGCCCAGGCACGCACCGGCAGACCGGTGGCTCCCTCAATGCGCGGATAGGCAATGAAGATCAGCGCGCCCGTGGCAGGCAGCTGGTCGAGGTTGTCCATCAGCTCAACCTGGAAGCGGTTGGTTGAAAGAATCAGGCGCTCGCAGGCAAGGTCGTCTTCCTTCACGGCCTCGGGCGAGGCGTCGGTATCGAAGGTCTCGTGCCCGATGGCCGCAATGTTGCGCTCCTCAATGAGGAAGCGCAGCACCGGCAGGCTCCAGCCCGGGGCATGCTCGCCACCTTCCTCGTCGAAGTTGTTGAGCGCGTCGTTGTCCGGCCAGCGATGGCACCAACCGGTGCACAGGGCCACGAACGTTCCCGCGGGGATCGTGCCATGCTCGGCCTCAAAGGCCTCGATGTCAGCCATGGTAATGGCATATTCCGGGTTCTTTGCCACCTTGTCGCGGATGTCAATCACCACCAGCGGCAGCACGTGATCGGCAACAGAGAAGATCTCGGGGCCCGGGCCGCCCTCAATGAAGTGATTGGGGAAGTCGATATGCGTACCAAACTGCCCGGGGAACTTGAAGGTGTGGATGCGACAACGCAGCATGGGGTTCTCGTAGTCGAAGACTGTCTTGCACAGCTCCACCGATCCCTCGGGAATTCCGCTCCAGAAGGGACTCTCATTGTTCAGAACATGGGAGAGCTCAACCCAGTGGCAGTTCTTTAGTTCGTCAAGCGTATTCCAAAGACTCATCATCAACCCCCTCATCAGACCTATGAACCGTGCTTCATTTGTACCATGGTATCTCAATATGCATTGCTCCAACCACTCCGTTATTCGATAACCGAGATCGCGTCGGGAATGTTGGTGTAAGCCCGGGAACGGCCCCTTTGTAAGGGAAACGGCCATTGCCTAGAATTTGAGATCGCGACAAATCAGATTCTAGAGAAAGGCAATGACCGCAATGAGCAGCATAGCAGACGTGACGATCGCCGGACAGGCGACCATGCCCCGGTTCGCAGACGGGTTCATAAACCTCCAGGAGGTTCTGAGACAGCTCGCCGAGTCGATCGTGAACGAGATCATGAGCGCCGAGGCCGACCAGCTCTGCGGGGCCACCGGCAACAGCAGGAACGGCTACCGCGAGCGCAGCCTCGTCACGTGCGTGGGGACGCTGACGCTCAGGATACCCAAGCTGCGCACCGGCAGCTTCTTCCCCGACGACGTGCTCGAGCGCTACCAGCGGGTGGACAGGGCGATCGTGGCGGCCGTGAGCGAGATGTACGCGACGGGCACCAGCACGAGGAAGGTCCAGAGGGTGGCGGCCGCGATGGGCATCGAGCGGCTCAGCAAGGACCAGGTCAGCGCCATATGCGAGCGCCTCGACTCCGAGGTCGAGGAGCTGGTGACGAGGCCGCTCGGGGCCTCCCGCACGCCCTACCTCTGGATCGACGCCACCTACGTCAAGTGCAGGCGCGAGCGCAGGGTCGCCTCCACGGCGGTGGTCACGGCCATCGGCTGCGACGAGGACGGCTGGAGGCGCGTGCTGGGGCTGGGCGTCGTGGACACCGAGAGCTACGACTCGTGGGTCGCCTTCCTCAGGAAGATAAAGGCCCGCGGCGTCACGGGCGTCCAGCTGGTGACCTCCGACGCCCACGAGGGCCTCAGGCGCGCGATCGAGGAGGTCTTCCAGGGCGCCGCCTGGCAGCGCTGCGTCGTGCACCTCATGCGCGACTGCGCCCGCGCGGCGTCGGGCTCGAGGTCGCTCCAGAGGCGCGTCTCGCGCATCGTGGCGCCAATCTTCCGCCTGAAGGACGCCGGCGCCGTGCGCGCCGCCTACCACCTGGCAATCGAGATGCTCGAGTCGTGCTGCAGGGACGCGGCCCGCATCCTCGAGGAGGCCGAGCCCGACGCGCTGGCATACCTCGACTTCCCGCCCTCGCACTGGAAGCGCCTGCGCACCAACAACGTGCAGGAGCGGGCCAACCGCGAGATAAAGCGCAGGTCGCGGGTGGTGCAGGTCTTCCCGTCGGTCGCCTCCCTCGAGAGGCTGGCGGGGGCGGTCATGTGCGACATGGACGAGGAGTGGCAGGAGGCGAGGTACTTCTCGAGGGCAAAGATGGACGAGCTCTACGACGAGTCGAGGGCCGCAAGGGCCGAGGAGCCGCCGACGCCGGAGAGGCTGAGGGAGTGGCGCCTGGTGGCCAAGCGGGCAATCGACGCCAGCCTCGAGCTTGCGGACGAGCTGGAGGCGGCGTAGGATACGGGAGGATCGACGATTCAAGGTGATGGCCGAGCACCTACGAAGAGGCCTTTACACCAACATTTCCGACACTACCCCGCACCTTCGCTAGATTGGAGTTTCCGTTTATGTCGCGAATGGGGAGCGCACCTCTGCTTGGAGATGTGTTGTACATACGCAAGATCGTCATAAGACGTGTAAAGGGGGAGATTGAGGATTCATTCAGGCTGAATTGAGCGGGTATCAAAGCAATCTACGCGGCCACAACCCATCAACAGCGCGTCCAATGTTGCACCAGTAATCCATCTCCTTAGCTACATCTCAATGGGCCGGCTTCAGCAACCCACGCATCACCTGCTCTAGCTTCCTCCTCAATACCGGTAAGCCGGCCTTCGTATTCTCGTAACTAATCGTGTGGTAGTGGGCAACGTCGAATGGCAGCTTCTTCATAGGCTGCGTTATGGGCACAACGGCCTTGCCCAACGTATGAGCAATCCCCAACTCATACATGACATTCGGGTTCAAACCGCTAAAGTCAGCCACCACAATACGCGCAGCGAAAATCATGTTGAAGACGTCTTGAACTATGGTTGGCGTGTCCCAAACCTCGTCGGCAATAACCGGACGGAGCG
>CACXZL010000371.1 GCA_902772085.1 uncultured Coriobacteriaceae bacterium
GACGTGGTCATGTGCATCCTGCGTCGCAGGTGGGAGTATTGGGTGGTGGCCACCGCACTGTGCAAGATAGGCGCCACGATCATCCCCGCGACGCTGCAGCTCACGACCCACGATATCCAGTACCGCGCAAACACGGCAAACGTGCGGATGCTCGTGTGCGTGAACGACGACTACGTCTGCACGCAAGCTGAAGGAGCGGCGAAGGAGGCGCCCAGCATACAAAACAAAGTCTGCGTCGCAGGCAAGCGCGAGGGATGGCTCTCGTTTGACGAGCTCATCGCTGACGAATCGGAGGAATGGGCACGCCCGACCGGCGTTGACGCCACCACTTCGAAGGACATCATGCTCATCTACTTCACCAGCGGCACCACGGGCAACCCCAAGGCCGTCATGCACAACTTCGCACATCCCCTCGGGCACATCCTCACTGCGAAGTATTGGCAGCAGGTGCAGGAGAACTGCCTCCACATGAGCGTCACCGACAGCGGCTGGGCAAAGTTCGGCTGGGGCAAGATCTACGGGCAATGGATCGCCGGCGCCGAGATCTTCTGCTACGACATGGACAAGTTCGTGCCCACCAAGCTTCTGCAGCACATGCAGGACTACGACCTCAGGACGTTCTGTGCCCCTCCCACCATGTACCGCTTCATGCTTCAGGAAGACGTGGCGAGCTACGACCTCTCGAGCATCCAGAACTTCGCCACCGCCGGCGAACCGCTGAACGCCGAGGTCACCATCCAGTGGGAGCGCCTCACGGGCAAGAAGATCCGCGAGGGCTTCGGGCAGACCGAAGGCCCGGTCCTTCTCGCCACCTATCCCTGGATCGAGCCGAAGCCCGGTTCCATGGGCAAGCCCTCCCCCCTGCTCAACATCAAGCTTCTCGACGACGACGGCAACGAAGTCGAGGACGGCGACGAGGGTGCCATCTGCGTGACGGGGCTCAAGGAGGCCTACCCGCCGGGACTCTTCGTCGGCTACGTAAACAACGCGGAGGCGACCGCAGAGGCAGTGGGCGGCGATTACTACAACCTGCACGACATGGCGTGGCGCGACATCGACGGCTACGTCTTCTTCGTGGGACGAAACGACGACGTCATCAAGTGCTCGGGCTACCGCATCGGACCCTTCGAGGTGGAGAGCGCCCTCGTGAAGCACGACGCCGTCGTGGAATGCGCCGTTACGGCGGCGCCCGACCCCATCCGTGGCAAGGTCGTGAAAGCCACCATCGTGCTTGCCCGCGGCTACGAGCCCTCTCCCGAACTCACCAAGGAGCTCCAGAACTGGGTAAAGAAGGAGACGGCGCCGTACAAGTATCCGCGCATCGTGGAATACGTCGACGAGCTGCCGAAGACCGTCGGTGGCAAGATCAAGCGCAAGCTCATCCGCTCGCGTGACGGCGTCGTAGACGACAAGACCCACTCGCATGGTGTAGACAAGTCCCACGCCGACGAGTCTTGGCATAGCAGGTAGTCGTCAAATCGCAGCGACCTGCGTTCTCAAGGCCGGATTATGAGGCGTGAAAACAGCCGTGAGCAGTGGGCCTGTGGCTCCAAGCGTCTGTTTTCACGCTCGTTTGTGTCGTCTGCACCCCGATGCGTATAAGACACGCCTGCAAACCAAGCACGTGGGCTCAGCTCACAAGCGTGCCTCGCCAACAAAACCAGCCGGTACCGACTAGCTGCTCCTTCGTTGCAAGGTCGCAGTGCGCACAATGCTCTTTGAGAGTAGGTAGGTCACCGTCAGGTACACCACGTAGATGCCCACGATCACGCCGACGGCAACGCCGATGAGTCCGGTCGGGTCGACGCCCAGCTCGGCAAAGAGCGTGCCGCCCAGAACGTTCACCGCGCAAATCGTGTGGCAACCCGCCAACAAGAGCGGGGCAAAGAAGTACACCACCGTCTGGGTGCGCAGCGACCCAAAGATCTGGCGCAGTTCGCAGCCAAGGTCATACAGTCGACGGTAGCGCCCCAGACTGTCCGCCGTCTCGGACAGTTGCTGGATAGCCAGCACCGCAGCCGTAGCCACGAGCATCACAAAGCCGATGTAGAGCGCAAGAAACGTTATCACCATCCGCAGGCCGCTCGACTGCTCGACCATGCCACGGCCCGTGTATGCGTTCGTTATGGGCCAGGCGCTCTTCTTGTAATGGTCTTCCATGCTGTCGGAGGGAGCGCTGGCGCCGTCTGGCAGCGGCGACGCATCGGCGAGCACGCCAGCCAAAGCCGCATCGCCTTTCGCACGGTCCTCTTTGTACATGACGTTCAGCGTGCTCGACTTAGGAAACTCCACCCCTTTGCGCAGGGTCGCCACGACCTCGTCGGGCACGATGACGATCAGAGCCGCATCGCTCATGGCCGACGTGTCGAGCGGTACGTGCAGCAGCGAGCCCGCGCCATGCAGCGTCGTTTCCGCGATGTGCAGCTCCACGCTTATACCACTCATCGCGCGACCCAGCTCGTCATAGCCCACAACCGTGTTGTCGATGGCGAACTCGTCGTTTCCCAGCTCGATGCCCGGCTCGCCAATGAGATCACATGACGCGTTGTATTGGCTCACGGGAATCACGTTGACCTCGGACCCGCCCATCCGCTGGAGCACATCCGCGTCCAGCATGTCTTCGACACCTGGAATCTGGTCGAGCAGCTCCTGATACGTCACTCCCGATGCCCAGAAGTCTATCTGCGCGCTCTTGTCTGCAACCTCAGACCACTGTGCGGACCGGTCGGCCACGCAAGCCGCCATGTTTCCGTCGTAGGCGCGATACGCCTCCATCCACGAGGGATCGGGGTTGTTCAGATACTGGGCGGATGCAATGAAGGTCGCGTCGTAACGCGTGGTCTCCTCTATGTTTCCTGCAAATAACTCGTAGAGCCCCATGCCCACCGACGCCGTC
>CACXZL010000372.1 GCA_902772085.1 uncultured Coriobacteriaceae bacterium
TCCCCAGTCGACGTTAGGGTTGCGGGTGTCGCTCCATGCGCATACGCACGTCATGAGCCAGGAGGCACCCAGCAGCAGGATGCCCCCAAAAACAACCACCACTGCGTCGACGCCCATCTTGGCAACGAGGTAGTAGCCGCCCACCGCCATGAACACTACCGCGATGACCACGTTGACGGCAAATCCAGGGAGCACCTTGGCGCGGATCTGCGTGAGCATGGGCACGGGGATGAACTTCATATACGTCCAGTTAGAACCCTCGCGCGATATGCACGTACCCGCTATCTTGTTGCAGAGCATGCTGACGACAGCGAGAAACATGAACAGGGTCAGGCCGATTCCCGCGGCCGCAGAGGTGGCATCGCCCAGGTTGGAGACGAGGCCCCCAAAATCCGCCATCGAATCCGACGAAAAGATAATGCCAAACGTGAACGGCATTATAAGAAGCGGGTAAGCCACATAGTTCAGGGCCACCGACGAATTGCGCGCTATCTTGCGCACCTCGAAGCGCACCATGGCCTTGAGAGCGGAGGTCTGCGTCTGGGCCCCTGCGCCCGCATACGCATCAGATTTGCCCGCACCCGACGAGAGGGCGGTGACGATGCGCAGGTACAGTACGCGCACCACGACCACGAACACGGCGAAGGAAGCGAGCGAAACCAGCGCGAACAGCGCGCAGCTGAGCACATCGGAATGCACGAGCGCGTATACGGCGAAACCGTAGGCCGGGAAGGCCATGACGACGCTGCCCATCGCCTCGGAGACGCTCCCGAGGGCGGCTGCCGCGTTTCCTCCCAGGTCCAGATTGCGGGAAACGAAGAACGTTGCAATCGAAACGCCAAGCGTGAGCACTGTAGCTATGGTGGTGATGGCGTCTTTGGTGCGCACGCGCTTGAACAGCGCGGCAATGATGATGGAGATGGTGCCAGCGTAGGCGACGGGCATCATAGGGGCAAGCAGGACCGCAAGCGCGTACGCGAGCCAATAACCGGCTCCTGCGCCAGCAGCAACGCCCCAGCCCACCAGCGGCGCGGCGATGATGAGGAACGTGTAGAGGTACGAGGTTGCCAGCGCGCTGAGCGCTTTCGAGAACGCGATGGCAAAGGGCGAGACGGGTAGCGGAAGCAGATCGTTGATGTCGGATGCTCCGAAGAACGTGCTCAGAATCGCCGGTAGCGAGAGGACGAACGTGAGCACGCCGCAGGCCAAGAACAGCATGTCGAAGACGACCTTGTCGAGGCCCATCGCGCCCACAGCGCCGTAAGCCGAGTAGCCCAGCCACGCTACGCCGGCGAATACGAAGATGCCGACGATCGCCGTGCCCGCCATGGCCCCGTTCGCGCCAGCCCTCTTCTCTATGGCGGAGCGCACTCCGCCGAGCGTCTGCATGAGCTGCAGCTTCGTGAGGAGCACGACGCTATTCATGAGCTGTCATCTCCAGGAACACCTGCTCGAGCGTTTTGCCTGGATTGGCCTGCCTCAGCTCTTCGAGCGTGCCGTCGAAAAGCTTGCGCCCGTGTGCGATTATGCATACGTCGTCGCAGAGGGCGTCGGCGGTCTCCAGCACGTGCGTGGAGAACAGCACCGAATTGCCCCGC
Organism: uncultured Coriobacteriaceae bacterium; assembly: GCA_902772085.1. Lineage (GTDB taxonomy): Bacteria > Actinomycetota > Coriobacteriia > Coriobacteriales > Atopobiaceae > RUG440. The sequence continues at coordinate 1,599 of CACXZL010000372.1, forward strand.
GCGGCGTGCTCGCGCATCATCTCCTTCAGCTCGTAAGCGCCTTTCGGGTCGAGGCCCGTCATGGGCTCGTCGAGGATCCAGACGCTCGGCTCGTGGATGAGCGCTGCCATGACGTGCACCTTTTGGCGCATGCCGTGTGAGTAGTCCGAGATGCGCGAGCCAAGCGCATCGTATATCTCGAAGCGGCGGCCGCATTCCTCGATGAAGGGCTCGCGCTTCTCAACTGGCGTGCCGTACACGTCGGCCATGAAGTTCAGATACTCGATGCCCGTCAGGCGCAAAAACCGGTCGGGGTCGTCGGGCACATAGCCGAACTGGCGCTTCGCCTCCACAGCGTCGGTTGCGATGTCATGCCCATTGATTTTGATGGAGCCCTCGTCAATGGAATGCACCCCGCAGATCATCTTCAGCGTGGTCGACTTGCCCGCGCCGTTCGGGCCGAAGAAACCGGTTATTCTGCCGTCTGAAACCGTCCAAGTCAGGTCATCGACGGCTTTTCTGTCCTTGCCTGGATAGGTCTTCGAGACCTTGGTGAGTTCTATCATTCGTGCTCCTTCGCTACTTCCCACATCTTGGAGAGCCGACGAGTCGTGCCTGCGGACGCACGCCCCAATCTCATGCCGTCAAACGCCAGCAGCACGGAAGGTGAGAGGGAAACTGCCCCCTTTACAACCCCCTTCATGCGAAACCCCGTTCCCCGGACAAGCGAGCCAGAAATGCATGCGCTCTTTATTATACGCGCGTGCGGGAGTCGGTGCGTGATCAGGTGCGGGTTCTGAAATGGATGGCTCCTCCCGCCGAAGAGCGCTGGATACAATTACTGGAGACGCAATGCAGCGCGAGCAGGAGGAAATGCATCGTTACCATGTGGCAGGCGTGGTGCAGAGAATACATTCTTAGCCATTCAAGCGCAAGGCATCCGCGCTAGCTCTCAAACAAATCGTCGAGCGTTACCTGGCTTTGGATTATTCCGCTGTATTTGCCTCTCTTTACCCCATAGGTTGTAATCATGGTCGTCTGAAGTGACCGCCTGCAGTTCGTTGTCCTCCTAAAGCTCTCGAGCTTGTTTCGTAGGCTCATGTCGTAGCTCTTGTCTATCGCGAACTCGTTTATAGAGAACTTCATCTCGCATATATTGATGACCCTGTCTCGCCGATCGATAAGAAGGTCAATTTGAGCGCCCGCAATGCCGAGGTCTTCGTCTCCATCCGTGTACCATATCGACTCCTCAGATAGCACGCCTGATATGCCGAGTTTCCTCTTTATCTGTGGAATGTGGTCTTTGCAGAGCTGCTC
>CACXZL010000373.1 GCA_902772085.1 uncultured Coriobacteriaceae bacterium
GAGAGGCCGCTGACTTCACGGGAAGTCAGGCGTTCGAAACGCTTGCAGACGTCGCAAAGGCATGCGATGCGATCATCATCACCGTGCCAGACGGCGCCATCGCAAACGTATACCAGCAGCTCCGCGCGCACGACCTCACGGGAAAGCAGATTTGCCACTGCAGCGGCTCCCTCAGTGCGGAAGAGGTCTTTTGCGACCTCGATGCGCAAGGCGCAACGGGCTACTCGCTCCACCCGCTGTTTCCCGTAAGCAGCAAGACGGAGACGTACGAGGAGCTGGCACACGCATATTTCTGCATCGAAGGGAGTCCGGAGCACCTCGACGAGTGGAAAAGCCGTATCGAAGGCCTCGGTCCCAAGGTTCAGCTCATCAGCAGCACGGCAAAGAAGCGCTACCACGCGGCGTGCTGCATCTCCAGCAACTTGGTGTGCGCCTTGGTCAATCAGAGCATCCAGATGCTCTGCTCCTGCGGCTTCAACAAGGACGACGCGCTCATGGCCATCGCCCCGCTCATGCGGGCAAACGTCGAGCACATCATAGAGGCAGGACCACGCGACGCGCTCACGGGACCGGTGGAGCGCAACGACGTGTCTACCGTGCAAGCGCACCTTGCCTGCATCGACGACCCGCTGGAGCGCAACCTCTACAGCCTCGCCTCTCTTGAGCTCGTCAAGTTGGCGCAGGAACGGCATCCCGAGGCTGACTTCGCGCAACTGACGCAGATTATTTCATCCAACCAAGGCTAGAAGGCTCGAAAGGAACAAGTCATGAAAAACACCGTACCGTCACTCATCGCCATGAAGGAGCAGGGCCAAAAGATCTCTCAGGTCACCTGCTACGACTACTCAATGGCCCGCTACGTCGACGCCGCCGGGATAAACACGGTCCTCGTGGGCGACAGCCTGGGCATGACCATGCAGGGCTACTCCAGCACGCTGCCCGTCACCATGGAAGAGATGATCGTATACGGGCGCAGCGTCGTGCGGGGCGCTCCAAACGCCTTTGTCATCATCGACATGCCGTTCATGAGCTATCAGGTGTCTGTGGAGCAGGCGGTTGAGAACGCCGGCAGGCTCATCAAGGAAACTGGGGGAAATGCCGTAAAGCTCGAAGGCGGCGTGGCGATAAAGGACCAAATCAAGGCAATCGTGGACTGCGGCATCCCCGTCTGCGCTCACATAGGCATGACGCCACAGTCGACAAACGCCTTCGGAGGGTTTAAGGTACAGGGCAAGGGAGAGGAGAATGCCCGTCGCGTTCTCGAGGACGCCCTCGCCGTGCAAGAGGCCGGCGCGTTCATGTGCGTACTCGAGTGCGTCCCGCCCAAGTTGTCCGCCCTTATCACAAGCAAGGTTCAGATGATCACCATCGGCATCGGCGCGGGTGCAGGCTGCGATGGGCAAGTGCTCGTGAGTCAAGACCTGCTCGCCATGTCGGGCGATTTCAGGCCCAAGTTCGTTCGACAGTTCGACCAAGTTGGGGCGCTCATTGAGGAGGCCTACCGCTCCTACGACGAGGCGGTGAAGGACGGAAGCTTCCCCGCTATGGAAGAATCGTATGCAAAGAGTGACTGCAGCGACGAGTTCCTTCACGAACTGAGTCAATGGTACTAGGATTAAGTAACACTCCCTGAAAGGACGCACAATATGAAAGTAGCAACCACCATAGCTGAAGTAAGGCGCGAAGTAAGCGCCTGGAGGCAAGAAGGGCTCAGCGTTGGGCTCGTACCCACTATGGGATATCTGCATGAGGGGCACGCCAGCCTCGTAGACGCCGCCGTCGCCGCATGCGATCGCGTGGTGGCGTCGGACTTCGTCAACCCCACGCAGTTCGCGCCGGGCGAGGACTTGGAGAGCTATCCGCGCGACTTCGACCACGACTGCGCCGTGCTGGAAGAGCACGGCTGTGACCTCGTGTTCTACCCATCCGTGGACGAGATGTATCCCGACGGAGGCGGCAAGACCGACACCTACGTCGAGATCTTGAACGACATGCCCAAGCAGCTCTGCGGCAAGACCCGCCCCACCCACTTCCGGGGCGTATGCACCGTCGTCAGCAAGCTGTTCAATATCGTTCTGCCCGACAAGGCCTTCTTTGGACAAAAGGACGCGCAGCAGCTTGCCGTCATCCGCAAGATGGCGCGGGATTTGTCTTACGGCATCGAGATTGTGGGCTGTCCCATCGTTCGTGAGGACGATGGTCTGGCCAAGTCTTCGCGAAACACCTACCTCAACGCAGAGGAGCGCAAGGCCGCACTTGTTCTCTCTCAAGCTGTGAAGCTCGGACAATCCCTCGTGGCAGACGGAGAGCGCGACACACGCAAAGTGGTAGATGCCATGACGCAGCTCATCAAGCGAGAGCCGCTCGCCCGCATCGACTACGTGGATGCCGTCGATGCCATCACCATGGATCCCGTGGACGCCATCGATGGAGACGTGCTCTTTGCCATGGCGGTATACATTGGCACCACACGCCTCATCGACAACTTCCTTGCGGAGGCATAGTTCATGCAGCTCGAAATGCTCAAGGCAAAGATTCACCGCGCCACCGTGACGCAGGCCGAGATCGACTATGTGGGATCCATAACCGTAGACGAAGACCTGCTCGAAGCCACCGGCATTTTTGAATATGAAAAAGTCCAGGTCGTCAATGTAAACAATGGCCAGCGACTCGAGACCTATACGATTGCCGGTGAGCGCGGCTCCGGCATCATCTGCCTCAACGGCGCAGCAGCGCATTGCGCAAGGCCGGGCGACAAAGTCATCATCATGAGCTACGCACGGCTCAGTCCAGAAGAGGTACGCGCACATCGCCCTATCGTCGCGTTCGTAGACGAGGACAATCGCATCACGCGTCTGAGCAACTACGAGCGGCACGGCCGCCTCGAGGCAC
>CACXZL010000374.1 GCA_902772085.1 uncultured Coriobacteriaceae bacterium
GCATCTGCCTGTTCATCTTGGCGGCCTTCGCCATATTCTTGCTATTCCCGAGCGCCTTCGCCGATTACACCATCGCAACGGAGACGTATGTACTCTTGGCCGTCTGGTCACTGTGCGGATTGTTGTTCTTCCACTTCGTCATCCGAAAAGACAATGCCAGGAAATTCGGCAAGGCGATTGTCGTGTGGCTCGCTCTCCTCGTCTTCATCGTCTTGATGGCAATGACCTGGGCGGAGAGACTGAATGAGGAGAGGGAAAACGCCATCATCGACGAGATCTCCCAGTACATGGACGGCACGGGCAGCAGCGAGCTGCTCGAGATGAACAAGGACGAGTTCCTCGCGATGGAGCTTAAGCGGCTTCACGAGGCAGACAATACCAGCGTGTTTGTGATCGTCGGACTGTTTGGCCTGTCCCTCGTCGCCATGCTCAGCAACTACCTGTACATGCAGAGATGGGAGGACAAGGCGAAGCTGGAGCGAGACGAGGCCAAGACGATCGCCCTTACCGATCCGCTGACCGGGGTCAAGAGCAAGCATGCCTTCCTCATGAGCCAGAAGCAGATCGACACCTCCATCGAAGACGGCAGCGTGGAAGAGTTTGCCATCGTCGTTTGCGACGTGAACGGTCTGAAGGTGATAAACGACACCCTCGGCCACAAGGCGGGTGACGAATACATCCAAAGCGCGAGCAAGATGGTCTGCGAGATCTTTGCACACAGTCCGGTCTACCGCACCGGCGGCGATGAGTTTGTTGCAATCCTACGCGGGCGCGACTATCTCATCAGGAAGGAACTGGTCCTTGCGTTGCACGATCGCTCCGTGGAGCACATAGGCACTCAGGAGGTCGTGGTCTCCGGAGGACTCTCGGACTATCAGCCTGGTACAGACACCACCTTCCACGACGTGTTTGAACGCGCGGACGGGCTGATGTATGAAGAGAAGAAACTGCTGAAAGAAATGGGCTCGATTACGCGCGAAGATGCCGAAGCGCCGGCGAAGCCGATTTTCCCAGCAGACGAAGACGCTGAGATCATGAACCTCAAGCGGCACATTCTCGTCGTAGAGGACAATCACCTCAACCAGATGCTTTTGGGCAGCATGCTGGAAGAGAACCACGACATACTGTACGCCTCAGATGGAACTGAGGCATTGGAGCAGGTCAAAGCCCATAAAGACGAATTGGCAATCGTGCTGCTCGATCTCCAGATGCCGCATATGAGCGGCATGGAGGTCCTGAAGGTGATGAAGGAAGAGGAAGAGCTCCGGTCCATCCCCGTGATCGTGATGACGGCGGATCAGAGCGCCGAGGTCGACTGCCTGAAGATTGGTGCCATCGACTTCATCCCCAAGCCCTATCCCTCTCAGGAGATCATACAGGCCCGCGTAGACCGATACATCGAACTCGGCGAAAAGCGCAACATCATCCAATCCACAGAGCGCGACAGCGTGACGAACCTGCTGAACCTTGATTATTTCCGCCGTTACGTCCGCATGTACGACCAACACTATCGTGACGAGCCGATGGACGCCATCGTTCTGGACGTCAATCATTTTCACATGCTCAACGAACGCTACGGAAGACAGTACGGCGACAGCATGCTCTCGCGGATCGGCAAGCGCATCCGGCAGATTTCCCGCGAGGTGGGCGGCGTATGCTGCCGCCGCGGGGCCGACACCTTCCTCATGTACTGCCCTCACAGGGAAGACTACGAGATGATTCTGGACAAGGCGTCTGAGGAGCTTGTTGACGACAACGTGTCTGCCGACAGGGTACGCCTGCGCATGGGCGTCTATGCCCAGGTCGACAAGTCACTCCAGATTGAGCGCCGCTTTGACTACGCAAAGATCGCGGCAGACTCCGTGAGAAGCGGCTTCAGGAAAGCCATCGGCATCTATGATACCAAGATGCACGAGTCGGAGCTGTACAAGGCACACCTGCTGGAGGACTTCAAACCTTCGCTGGAAAACAAGCACTTCACGGTGTTTTATCAACCCAAGTACGATATCCGTCCCGACAAGCCCATACTGGTAAGCGCGGAGGCGTTGGTGCGCTGGAATCATCCAGAGCTTGGCATGATCAGCCCCGGGGTGTTCATTCCGCTGCTTGAGGAAAACGGCCTGATCCTTGATCTCGACCAGTTCGTATGGCGTGAGGCGGCGGCAAGGATACGGGACTGGAAAGACCGGTTCGGCATCTCCGTGCCAGTGTCGGTGAACGTTTCTCGCATCGACATGCTGACGCCGAACCTCAAGAGCATCTTCAAGGAGATTCTAGATGAGAATCAGCTCAGTCCGGACGATCTGATGCTCGAGATCACTGAGTCAGCCTACACAGGTGACTCAGACCAGGTGATTACCACCGCCAAGGAATTGCGTGGCATGGGCATGGGCTTCCGCATCGAGATGGATGACTTCGGTACCGGCTATTCGTCGCTGGGTATGCTGTCCCACCTGCCCATCGACGCTTTGAAGCTGGACATGAGCTTCATTCGCAACGCCTTTGGAGAAAACAGGGACGTGCGGATGATCGAGCTGATCATCGACATAGCGGATTATCTGCATGTACCGGTCGTGGCTGAGGGCGTTGAGACCCAGGAACAATACCTTGTCTTGAAGGCGATGGGCTGCGAGTACGTTCAGGGATACTACTTCTCGAAGCCTGTGCCACCTGAAGAATTTGACCACTTCCTCGTCGAACGCAAAAAGGTTTCATACGAGGTTACGCCGATAACCAGAAAAACCTATATGAGCATCTCCAAGGCGCTGACCAGCGATTTCGAAAACATCTTCTATGTGGATATCGCAACGGACTACTATCTCGAGTTCTACATGGATACAGACGGAAATCTCGAGATACGC
>CACXZL010000375.1 GCA_902772085.1 uncultured Coriobacteriaceae bacterium
GGAGGGCTCTTTGGCATCTGTACCGGTCGGCCGTTGTTTTCCGTCGAGAACGGGGTCAAAGGGGTCGTCGACCTTGACTTCTACATCGTGACCACGGGTGCCCAGGTGCTTGATCGGCGCAAGAACGTGCTCTTTGAGCGGACGTTCGACGTGGAGCTTGGCAAGGAGCTGTACAAGCGCTACATGGCCGAGGGCGTTTCGTACGTGGCGATCACCGAGAGCGAGTATCTGGGCGTGGGCACGCCCTTCGGGTTGGCGTCGCACGTGGTGGGCACCTTGGACGAGATCGAAGGGAAGCTGCTGGGCGTGTCGCTGGAGTTTCACGGCGACGAGGCGGCGGCGCGTGCTGCGCGAGACGACATGAACAGGCGTTTCGGCGACGTGATCGAGGGCTTCCAAAACAAAGGCAGCGTGGACGTGGTCATGCGGGGCTGCTCCAAGGGCTCCGGCGTGGATGTGCTCCACCGAGAGCTCGGCGTGGAATGCGTGGTGGGAATTGGCGACTCATACAACGATCTCGCGCTGCTCGAGGCCGCTGACGTGTCGTACACGTTCCACTCCTCGCCGCAGGAGGTGCGCGACGCAGCCGACCGCGTGGTGTCCGACCTCGCCGCGGCCCTTGTTGATTACCTCTGACGTGTCAAGGGGACGTGACGTGTCAAGGGGACGGAGGAACTGACACACGAGCCCATCTCAGAACGTGAGCACCTCGCCGTCGACGGAGATGAGCACCTGCTTGCCTACACCCAGTCGGTCTACAAAGCGCCGCAGGTAGGAGCTCAAGACGTTGCCGTGGCTCACGGTCTTCATGGGGATCGTCACCATGCGAGTCCAAGGTGCTGCCTGGCATGCGGCAAGCACGTCCTCCTCGTCCATGATGCGCCTGCGGCTAGATAGTGTCGCCTCGCAGCGGTTGAGCTCCGTCACTGTCGGACGGAAGCGTTCGAGGTTTGCCTTCATCCCTGCATACCACACCGTGTCGCCCGCCAGGTAGGGCGTGGGCTCACGAGCAACCATGAGCACAATACCACTGGCGGGGTCGCTGTTGGTCTCGGGCGTGAGGCCGTGCTGTGCGGCCACGTGCGTGAGTGTGAGCGCGCCAAAGGGCAGGACGGCATCCCAACAATGCGCACGCCTGAAAACCCAGGTAGAAATGGCTGCTGCATCGATCTTGTTCTGCGCATAGAGCGGCAGCGCGTGGTCCATGAGCGCCGCTGTCTTCTCCTCAAAGTGGTCGGGATGCACGTGCGTAACCGCCGCAGAGGGTTGCGGCCACCGCTCTAGAGGGCGGGCGACGCGGGTCGCCCCGGGGACGCTTGCCACGGCGGGTATGCGCGTTTGACTTTCAAAAACGTCCCGTTATTACATAAAAACCCGTATCAACATATGTCTATCCTCGTGTTTTGTTTGTGGATAATTTAATAACGGGACGTTTTTTGGGCGGAGCTTCGCCCGCGTGGGCGTTTCGGCCTCCGTAAAACACGAGGTCAGGGGTACCGCCTTTCGGTGCCGTATCCGCCTCGTGTGAAAAGCTGCCCCGTCCTCCAGGCCGCTTAGCTGGGGCTTTGCGGGTCCCGTTTTGCCATCGGCGGAACACCGAACCCCATTACAGCGGTTCGATCCCGCGGGAAACTACACAAAACGACCCGTCTAGCTGGGCAAAACTCTCAGAGCCCTTTTGAGGCCCGTTTGCCGCCCATAAGGTGTTCTGTGACGTCGGCGCGGCAAAGGTGGCGTCCTACGCCTTCCTAACGGGTCGCCTGTTTTGCGCGGCAACGTCGAGCAGGGACGTGCCGCCACTTATTTCACGAACGCTCTGCTAGTTACGTGGCGAGAGATGCGCGTCTGCATTTGCCAGAGCAGCCTGCCGTCATCGCGCTCGACATGTACGGGTGCTTCTATGCCAGTAGTTGCGTGTCCAGACCGTGAGGATGACGTGCGCGGCACGGCACGCAGACGGTGTCACGGGGACACGCGTGTGTCAAAGCCTCTGTCCCCGTGACACGTCACCGAGACACCTGACACCCTGCAGTGTCGTGCCACCGGTGGTCGTCCGTTCCCGATTCGCTCACGTGCTGCGCGCTCTCTCCGTGCTATGATGAGGTGGCGCTGGAAGGAGGCCCGCATGGAGATGGTGCTCATCTTGATCCAACAAATCCTCGTCATGGTGGCCATGATGGCCGTTGGCGTCGCGCTCGTGAAGGCGAAGATGCTCGACACCCACGGCGTAGGTCAGCTGTCAAACATCGCCATGTACGTGGCGACGCCCGCCGTGATCATCCAGGCGTTCGCCATCGACTACAGCAAGGAACAGCTGGTAAACGGCCTCTGGGTCGCAGCCTTCTTTGCGCTCGCGCTTCTCATCAGCGCCGTCATCGCCTACTTCGTCTGTGGCCGAGCCGATCGCGTGGGCCAGTACGCCGTCATCTTCTCAAACACCGGCTTCGTGGGCATCCCCATCATCCAGAGCCTGCTTGGCCCCGAGTACGTGTTTTACGTCACGATGACCATGGCAGTCGGCACGTTCGTCCTGTGGACCTACGGTATCTACCTCATGAGTGGCGACATTTCGCAGATATCACTGAAGAAGATCGTCACGAACCCGGCCGTCATCGCACTCGCCATCGGCCTGGTCTTGTTCTTTGCGCCAGTGCACCTGCCTGCCATGGTGAACCAGGTGCTCACGGGCATGGCAAACCTCAACACCGGCCTCGCCATGCTCGTCCTCGGCGCAAACCTGGGCATGTCAAACATTGGCCTCATGATCTCCTCCTGGACTTTCGGTCTTTGCAGCTACAGTATACCGATGGCAAGCGAAAGCACCAGCGGCATCGTGATCATCGACAGGAGCGTGG
>CACXZL010000376.1 GCA_902772085.1 uncultured Coriobacteriaceae bacterium
AGGGCACACATGTTGTGCCCTTCTGCTTGTATGGGGCGTGCCGATACACACAACATGCGGGGCTTTTGCCTCGTTCGCACAGACGACTCAAGGAGATGGGCGGTCCATCGTGAACAGAGCGAACCGAGCCTATCGCTATTTATCGCGAGCATTCATATTTGTGGTTGCGCTGCTTGTGGCGCTGTGGGGCGTTAACAGCTTCCTGCAGCCCATCTGGTTCTACGAGAACAACTATCACACCTATCGCAGCTTCTACGAGGAGCCGCGCGACACCATCGAGACCGTCTTCGTGGGCGCCAGCATGACGCTGTTTGGCTTCTCGCCCATGGAGATGTACGCGCAGAACGGCATCTGCTCCTACAACCTGGCCTCGTCGTCGCAACCCATTGTCATGTCTTACTTCTGGGTCAAAGAGGCCCATCGCCTTCAGAGCGGCACGATGGATACCGTGGTGCTCGACGTCTCCATGCTGCGTCGCAAGTCCACTCAAGAGGACTACCGGCGCGCGCTTGACGGTATGGCACGTGACTCTCCCGTGAAGCAAGAGGCCATCCAGGCGCTCACCAACGGCCCCATCGAGGCCCTTTCCTACCAGTACCCGCTGTTTGGCTACCACGACCGCTGGTCTTCGGTCAACTACACCGACTTCATCAAGTATGGCACCGAGCTGGAAGACTACGCCCGCGGCTACTTCATGGAGTTCTCCAAGATCTTCGATCAGTACGATGCGCAGAGCATTCCCATCCCAGCTCAGATCATCAACCCCGATGCAGAGCCCTCGAGCTTCGAGAAGGAGTCGCTGTTCTACTTCAACAAGCTGGCGGAGTTCTGCCGCGACAACAACATCAAGCTGGTCCTTTGCAAGACGCCCTCGCCAAGCAACTGGTCGAGCGGCGACCACAACGGCGTCCAGGAGCTGGCCGACGCCTATGGGCTCGACTTCCTCGACCTCGAGATTGAGCCGGCCCTTTCAGAGCTGAACTACTGCGTGCCGCTTGACTCGAAGGACCTCGACAAGCACCTCAACTACTACGGCGCCGCCAAGCTCTCCAGTTGGATGGGCAACTACCTTGCGCAGAACTGCGGCAACCGCGACGTGCGCGGCGACGAGAAGTACGCCTTTATGGATCGCCAGCTCGACAACTACGTCCGTAAGGTCGTGCAGATGGCCGAGGCCACCAATGCGGTCGACGTGGCCGAGTACCTCGAGAAGACCATTACAGCCGACAACTACACGGTGATGATTGCCGTGAAGGACGACGCGACGGTCAACCTCACGGCGGCGCAGCGCCTTGCCTTCGCCCGCCTGGGGCTCACCAAGCTCTCCACCCTGCAGTTCCATGACTCCTACATTGCCATGGTGACCGATGGCAAGGTCGATTTCGAGGAGATAGAGCGCTCTCCGTCAACCTACGCCGACGACGTCGAGCGCGAGAAGAAGGGCGGCCTTGCGGTCGAAGACCAGACGGTGCCGCAAAACGATGTGGCGACCGTTTCGGACATCTCATCGATCACTTCGAACGACTGGGAGAAGTGGGAGGTGGAGACTGCCGACGCGAAACCCATCTCGCAGTCGGGCAACTTTGCCGACGGCACCAACTACACGGTCAAGAGCGGCGGCCTGCTGAAGGGCAACACGGCCTCGGTGATACTCGACAAAGTCGAATATGCCAAGAACCAGCGCGGCATCAACATCGTCGTCTACGACAACGACTCGCACCGCGTGGTTGACTCCGCCTACTTCGACACCTGCCTCTCCACTACGCGCGAATCGCGTGACTACCAGGCCTCTCTTGCCGAGGCCCTCGATGCGGGCACCAGGTATGCGCGCCTGTCCGACAATCTCCAGAAGCTCTATCGCTACAACTGGCGCTACACCTACAGCCTTGAGGCCAAGACCCTCAAGCAGGAGGTGGGAGCCACGGGCTTGTATTACTACCTCGACAACTACTGCCATCGCGACGGCCTGGTGGTCATGATCGCGGTGAAGGATGACGCAGCCGAGGCCCTGAGCGAGGAGGCCCGCTGGGCGCTTGCGTCGCTGGGGCTCGAGGAGGCCTCGAAGATCGAGCCGAACGACTCCTACTGCGCGGCCTTCGAGAACGGCGCGGTGGTGGAGGAGGCGCGCAGCAACGACGGCGTGCCGCTCACCATCGAGCGAATGGGCTACACCATCGAGAGTGGCGGCTACTTCTCGGGCAATGTTGCCTCGATCGTCATCGACGAGAGTGGCGACCCTGCGGACTATGCCCTCAACAGCCGTGGCTTCAACATCGTGGTATACAATCCGAAGCTCGACATCGTCGTGGACAGCGCCTGCTTCGACACGAGCCACAACGGCGTTGACGTACCCGAGGGGATGACCAATCCCAATCCGACAACTACCACTAGCACCAACACCAGAAAGTAATGGGGGAGTACGTGTTTTACGATATCGTTGCTGATGAGAAGGAGGCGCTGGTCTCCGATGCCGGAGAGCGTCTCACCTATGCGCAGCTCGACGAGGCCACATCGGCGTTTGCCACCTTTGGCATGAAGCGCGACCTGTGCTTTTGCCTCTGCGAGAACAGCCCGTCGAGTGTGGTGGGCTATGTGGGGCTGCTGCGCACCGGAGTGGTGCCGCTGCTGCTTGACCCGAGCCACCTGTCGGGCGATGCCGAACAGATAGCACCGCTGTGCCGAAAGGCGGCAGAATTAGCATACGACGGGCTGATGATAGAAGTACATCCGTCGCCTTGTAGTGCATTGTCCGATGCCAGACAACAGATTACGCCCGAACAGATGCTGGACGTGCTGGACATCACCCCCGGCTCCGTCAGCCCGTCGTTGACCCGGCGC
>CACXZL010000377.1:0-2646 GCA_902772085.1 uncultured Coriobacteriaceae bacterium
CGAGCGAGCCGTTCCTCACGCAGCCAAAGACCACCCCATCTGCCCCGGCGCTCCGAGCCACCCCTATGGACCGCTGCATCGCCAACAGCTCAGCTTTGCCATACGCGAAGTCCCCTCCTCGCGGACGGATCATCACCATCACGGACCCGCCAAGGCGATGGACGCATTCTACGGCCTGAAAAACGACCTCGTCCGAAGGCGTCACGCCACCCACGGAGAGGTCGTCGCATAGCTCCACCCGATCGGCTCCCGCTCGCAGAGCCTCGGGCACATTGGTTAGGTTTTGGGCACAAAACTCACGTAGCACGGCTTACCTCCAGCATACGCCCCCGCCATCAGAAGCATACCACTGTGGCCGCTTACATGAGCGAGCCGGCCAGCCCAGCTACCAGATGTCCGTTTCTGCACACGGAGCTCTGGCGCGTGTGCAGAAACGGACACGATGTCGCTGTTTCCGACGCCGTGGTGTCCGTTTTTGCACACGCTGCTCCTCCGCGCGCGTTTTTTCGGACACGAAAGTGCCGATTCGGGCGCCAGGGTGTCTGTTTCTGCACACGGAGCTCCAGCGCGTGTGCAAATACGGACAAGAAACCGCCGATTCCGACGCCGGGCTGTCCGTTTCTGCACACGGACCTCCCACGCGTGTGCAAATACGGACAAGAAACCGCCGATTCCGACGCTGAGATGTCCGTTTCTGCACACGGACCGACAGGTCAAGGACATCACATTGGCCACCTCGCCACGAAAGAGACCACCGTGTCCGAACGTGTCCCGACCAGCTGGCCCAGCAACAGGGACGAACGCACGAAAACAACCTCTCGCATTATCCTCGTCTTCAAAAAGGCCGCCGGTTATTTCCCACAGTTCCTTACGTACCACCAAGGCTTTTGGACAGCGAATTCCTCCAGCGGAACGAGCAAGTCCGCTTCGTCTTCTGGCAGCGCATCACGCGCCAAGGAGAAGAGCAGACGCTCCCACGCATCCAGACTCATGCCATATACCTCCCCCGCGAGTCCGCGTCTCTGAATCTGTGAGATCGCTTCATCCACATCGCATGCGTTCAGAGGCCATGCACCCCTGCTCACAAACGCCGTCTCACTCACGCCCAGCGTGCGCTCTATCGCCGCAAGTGACCTTTCGCAATAGAAGATTCCCTTTATGAGAGCAACGTAGCCGAGCATCAGCAACAAGGGCAGACTATCCGCCGGTCGTATCTCCACGAACCTTTTGAGCCGTACGTCCGGCCAAAACATCGAGATGAGGTGCTCCACGTCGGATTCATCCATCGGCGCATCGGCATATGCCTCGGAAGCTGCCTCGTCGAAGAACGGACGCGTGGAAGGACCGCACGTATTGCCTGCCTCAGATCGCGTTACAAAAATGGGCGAGGTCGAGAGAAGCCAATCCACGTAGCGCTCGAAGCCAAAGCCCCCGTCGAAGACGCCTGGAACCGTACCGCAACGCCGGCAGTCGACCTCGCGCCAGAGCTGCAGCCGACGGATGGGTACGTGATTCGCTTCGCCCTCATAGACAGGCGCGTTGTCTGCAATGGCTGCAAGCAAAGGCGAAAGCGCCGAGGCCACGCGCATCTTGCGCACCGCGTCCTCCTCACTGAAGTAGTCCACCGAAACCTGCGTGGACGCAGACGCACGCATCATGCGATCGCCATGACTACCTATATACGAGAAATACGCATCCATGAATGCGTAGCGTTGCTTGGGTATGAGGACGAGTTGTTGCGCCCGCCTCGTGGGATGGTATCCGCGGTTTACCAGATGAGCCCCGTATGGCTCCAAGCACTCAGCCACATGTGAGGTGAAGTGCTCATACGCACGCCGAATCTCAGATACGCGTTCGTACGGGGCAGCCGAGAACTCGAGCTGAGCCGCCGGCTCCAGTGTCACCGAGCCCTCCTCGCCCAAAAGTCCGAGAAGCTCACCGCGTGAGTTCACAGACTTGCACGGATACCACGGTTCCAAGTACGCCAACACTTCCCGTATCCCAACGCCGCCATCACGAGGCTCGTACGATACTGGGTCTCCATCTTCGGTCACCACCAGATGCTCAACCTCTACGCCAAGTCGCGCACCGTCGTCCTTCGCCTTCACGCCCGAGTCGAAGTACAAGATCAGACGACGACGATTGCTTCGCGCGATTTCTTTGTGGCTCATATACGTATATCCTTTCAGCCGCATCAGCCATTGTCATTTCACATACCAATTTGGTAGGTTATTATCCTTGACAATAATAAAGCATGGTATGCGCGCTGTCCACACACGCGCACATACTCCAAACGCAGCGATGAGCGGCCTCCTTCCATGGAAGCCCAAACAAAACCATGCGGTCGGCAACAACGACCGACAGCGCCGATCATCGGTGGCTGCGCGATCTCTCAGGATGGTCGGCTATGCGGGCGCTCGACTTGCTATCCCGACGCGCCGTCTTGAAGATGCGCGAGCAGCGTCTCGCATCCCTTGAGCACGTCGGCATAGGTGGTCTCGAAATCGCCGGTGTACCACGGGTCGGCTATGTCGCGTGGGCGCTCGGACCAGTCGAGCAAGAGATGCACCTTGCCTTCGCGATCAGGCCTCACGATGTGCAGGATGTCGGAGCGGTTCTCTTCGTCCATGCCCACGATCAGGTCGT
>CACXZL010000377.1:2688-5526 GCA_902772085.1 uncultured Coriobacteriaceae bacterium
CTCCGCACCAGATGGCGCATCACGTACTCTGCCATCGTCGACCTGCAGATGTTTCCCAAGCACACCATAAGGATACGCATGCCATCGGCTCCTTTCGCAGCGCGACTCTCCATAACCGCATTACCAGTGTAGTCCACCCGCGACTCCCCATATGAGAGGGACCTGCCTAATTAATATCGTAGAGACCGCGACTCTTGAGCGCGACTCCCCGTATGAGAGGGACCTGCTTCCGCCGCGACTTTGTTCGCGATATCATGTCAGGTGAAAACAGCAGATCGAGAACCTGCGCCACGCCGCACATCACCGCCGCGACAAGAGACTTCGAGACGCCCCGATGCGACGTGCAGTCTGCTTGCCACGTTATCCTTGGAAGGAGCACTATGCCGTTCACACTGGGACTTGCACAGACTGGATATCCCTGCGATGGGGACGTGCTGCGACAGGCGCAGACGCTCGCAGCCCGCGCCAGATTGCGCGGCGTAGAGCTGCTCGCCTTTCCCGAGAACTTCATGAGCCCCCGCGAGCTCTCCGCCCCCGAGTTGGCAACGCTCGCTGAGCCGCTCGACGGCCCGTTCACGCAGTCAATGGCGACAGTCGCCCGTACGCACGGCCTTTGGGTCGTCTACACGATGAGCGAGGTCAACCCCGCCGGCGGTCCTCCGTTCAACACCGCGGTCGTGCTCAGCAGCGACGGCAGCATACGAGGCGTCTATCGGAAGACGCATCTCTACGACGCGCACGGCGTGCGCGAATCCGACCGCATGTCCGCGGGCCACAGCCTCTGCGCTCCCATCCGCACGCCCTTCTGCACGCTCGGCCTCGGCATCTGCTACGACCTGCGCTTTCCCGAAGTCGCGCGCAGCCTCGCGGTCGGCGGCTGCGACCTTGTGCTCTTCTTGGCCGCGTGGCACGACGGACCGCAGAAGCCACTGCACTGGAAGACGCTCCTGCAAGCACGCGCCATCGAGAACGAGTGCTTTGTGGGCGGCGTCTGCCATGGCGGGCGACGCTACGTGCGTGAGAGCCATGTGTATGGTCCTTTGGGCGAGCCGTGCGCGACGGGCAGCGGCGACCTCCTCGTCTGCAGCATCGACCCGCACGCCGTGACTTCCGCACGCGACGCCATGCCCGTGCTGTCGCACCGACGTCCCGACCTCTATACCTGAGGCCCACGCAGGCAACCGCAAGAGAGGGCGCCGTCACGTGACAAAAAACGTCAAGGGAGTCCACCCAAGGGAGTCCACCATGCACAAACTCGACACACTCCAAACCTATCTACTTGCGATAAACGCAGCATCCCTCTGCGTCGGCCTGGTCGACTGGCGCACCAGCAGACACGGACGCGGCATCACGCCATTCGTCTCCATCGCGTTCTCGCTCTTGGGCGGAGCACCGGCCATGCTCATCACCTCGCTTGTGGCGCACGGTCGAACGCGCAAGGACAACGTCGCACAACGGTTCTTTGCGGCGTGGTCGCTCATCGCGTGGGTGCTCGTGCTGGCAAACGTCTATGGCTGGCATCGTTTTGATTGCGCCCGCCTTGTGGAGAGCCTCGGCCGCAGCCACCTCCCGCTCTGGATCTTTCTTGGTGTGATGAATGCGCTGACGTTCGTGCTCTTCTGCGTCGACAAGGGCAGGGCGAGAAGGGACGCGTGGCGCATCGGCGAAGGCGTGCTGCTCGGACTTTCCCTCTTTGGCGGAGCGCTCGGCGGCCTTCTTGGCATGCTTCTCGCCCACCACAAGGTACGCACGCCCCACTTTCGCATCGGACTGCCCCTCGCCCTGCTGCTCGACCTCGCCGCCATCGCCTACCTCTTGCAGGCCGGCCTGGTCTGATCGCACTCATGCGGCACCCCACCTGCTATTATGAAAGAGCATCCGTGTCAGGTGACATCGGAGCTGGAGACTCATAGAGAGGAGCACTACCATGACATTCGACGAGCTGATCGCCAAGGTCCGCGGCATAGTCGAGGGATTTGACGTGACCGGCAGGGACTTCCTGGCCGTGCAGGTAAACATCTCTGGAAACGATGGCGGCGTCTTCTACGTAGAGGTCAAGGACGGCAAGATCAACGTCGAGCCGTACGAGTACAACGACCGCGACTGCGCCATCACCATGAACATGAAAGACTTCAACAAGTTCATCGACGGCAAGCTCGACCCCGTCGTAGCCTTCACGATGCGTAAGCTCAAGGTAGAGGGCGAAGTCGGCAAGGCCCTCGAGTTCTCCAAGCTCCTGAAGAGGAAATAGCTCGAGCAACCAGAAATACAGCTTCCCCGTTCTTTCAGGCACACAGAGTTACTATCCCCTTTGTGTGCCTGATATCTCTTGCATGCGCCTGAGGAAAAGGTCGCACGGACGCGAAAACGACTGGTAGCGCTTCCAGATGAGGTGGGACGACACCGGTGGCACGCCCTCGAGCGGAACGTAGGAAAACGGCGTTCCCTCCCCAGTACGCACGATGCCGTCAAAGCACAATGCAATGCCGAGCCCTTCTTCCACGAGGAGCGAACCATTGTAGAGCAGGGTATACGTAGCCGCCACATCATATCCGTGCATGGGAATGCGATGCTGCGCCAGCGAGTCTCGGTCATCCGAGTCGCTGATCTCCCCGCTCACCACGAGCCGCTCACCACGCAGCTCGTTGAGCGTGATCGACTCCCTGCCAGCCAACGGATGGTCGCGCAACATCAGGACGCCCCATCGATCCTCATGGGGAAGCTTCAGAGACTCGTGTCGATCGTCGTCGATCCCCTCGCCAAATACGACGCCAAAGTCGAGCAGGCCCTTGTCGACCCGTTCGAGCACGTCGACCCCATTCCCCGAATGAATGCGAA
>CACXZL010000378.1 GCA_902772085.1 uncultured Coriobacteriaceae bacterium
TTCCGTTCTACGTCGCGGCAGCGCTTTCTGGCTTGGTCTACGTGGCTCCCATGGCAATCGCTGCGCTCAAGCGACGCACGGCCGACATGAACGTGCTCATGAGCATAGCCGTCATAGGCGCGCTCATCATAGGCTTCACGGGAGACACGTCGGTCTTTGGAGATGCGGCAATTGTCATTTTCCTCGATCAGGTGGGAGAGTGGCTCGAAGGTTGGTCCATGCGCAAGACGTCGGGATCGGTGAAAGAGCTCATGGAGCTCGCCCCTTCGATTACCCATGTGGTTTCTCCCGACGGCTCGACGGTAGACGTACAGACGAAGGGCGTGGAAGAGGGCCGTACCATCCGCGTGCTCCCCGGCGAGCGCGTGCCGCTCGACGGAATTGTGGTGCAGGGCGCTAGCGCCTTCAACGAGGCTCCCGTTACGGGCGAATCGGTCCCGCAAGACAAGACCGTGGGCTCTGAGGTGTACGCTGGCTCGCTCAACACGACGGCCGTAGTTGACCTTAAGGTGACGGCCGACGAGGACTGCACGACGCTTGCACGCATCGTAAGCCAGGTGCAGGGGGCGCAGGCGGAGAAAGCGCCCTACGAGAGCTTTGTGAATCGTTTTGCGGCAGCCTATACGCCCATCGTGGTGGCTGGCGCCATCGTGCTCGGACTGTGCGTGCCCCTCGTGCTTTCGTTGATGAGGGGAAGCTTCGACGCGCAACTCTGGCACGACTGGTTGTATAGGGCTTGTTCGCTGCTCGTGGTGGCATGCCCGTGCGCCTTGGTCATCTCCACGCCGGTATCGTTTGTGTCGGCCATCTCGTGCGCGGCAAAGAATGGCGTGCTGGTAAAGGGCGGCGCGTACTTCGACATCGCCACCAAAGTGACCGATATCGCCTTTGACAAGACGGGAACCCTCACCACGGGCCATCCCAGCGTGGTGGATGTCGTGACTTTTGGCGGGTCGAGCAGCTCTGACGTGCTGGCGATGGCGACGGCGTTGGAAGGCTCCTCCACGCATCCGTTGGCGCGAGCCGTCATGGAATCGGCCGAGCAGGCAAGAATTCACGTGCCCATTGCCGTTGACGTTGAAGAGGTGGCCGCAAACGGCATGCATGGTATCGTGAATGGCACCGAATGCGTGGTGGGTAAACTGGATTTCGCGCGTAGATATGTCCCTTTGGGCGACGAGGTGTCAGATGCGGTGGAGCAGCTCGGTTCGCGTGGTGCAACGGCTCTGGTCGTGGTGGCAGACGGCAAGGTGATGGGCGTCATTGGCGTGGCTGACACCCTGCGTGAGTCGGCTCCTGCAGCGATGAGGCAACTCGCCGAGGGGAAGGAAGGCAGGAATCTCGAGATGCTCACGGGAGACAACCGCCATGCGGCGAGTGCCGTCGCAGCGCAGGCGGGCATAGAGCGCGTGTCGGCAGAGCTCTTGCCCGAAGAGAAGCTTGCGCGCATCGACGAACTCCAAAGCTCCGGTAGGGTGGTTGCCATGGTGGGAGACGGCATGAACGACGCTCCTGCGCTGGCAAAAGCTGACCTGGGCGTCACCATGGGTGCCGCGGCTTCCGACACGGCTTTGGAGGTGGCCGACGTGGCGCTTCTTTCTGACGGGCTTGAGCAGCTTCCCGCCTTTTTCCATCTGGCCGCGCGTGCCATGAACGTGGTGCGTGAAAACATCTGCTTTGCCATAGGCGTGAAGCTGCTTGTGTTTATACTGGTGGTGCTTGGCATAGCGGGCATGGGCGCCGCCGTCTTTGCCGATACGGGCGTTGCCCTGTTGGTGGTGCTCAACGGAATGCGTCTCATGCGCGTGTCGAAGCTTCGGTGGTAGATGAAGGGAGCCGACATGAGTCGTACGCACAGGGCGTGGATGGTCAGCCTGCTCGTACTTTGCGCGTTGCTGGGATGTCTCTTCATGCCAGGATGCGACGACTCGGTCGGCTCTTGGGATTCTCTTGCGCAAAGAGCTGCCGAGACGCCGGATGGCACGTCTTCCGACGTCGCGCCAAGCCAGCCTACGTCCTCATCCGCCTCTTCGCCGCAATCGGAGCACGCGCCTGCCGCAGACCGGGCACAGGGCTCTGAGACGATTCGCACGGAGCCTTCTGACGATCAGAGCGCGGAGCCTGTCCTTGACGAGAACGGCGCCTATACCAGCAAGGACGAGGTGGCGTGGTATCTGCATACGTATGGGCACTTGCCGAGCAATTACATCACGAAGTCAGAGGCGGAGGATGCAGGTTGGAAGTCGGGTGGAAAGAGCCTTGCACAGGCGTGTCCCGGCAAGTCCATCGGTGGCGATCGGTTTGGGAATCGAGAGAAGAGGCTGCCTGTGGCGAAGGGTCGCATATGGTACGAGTGCGACATAGACTACGCGGGGCAGAAGTCACGCAACGCCAAGCGCATACTGTATTCGAACGACGGACTCATCTACTATACGGAAGACCACTACCAGACGTTTGAGCGACTGTACTAAGGATGGACCTATGGCCGGCTATCGTAAGGTTGTATTGCGGGAAAAGGAATTGGAATCGCCTCAGGAGACGCACGAGCTGCTGGCGACTGAGTTGAGATTCCCAGACCATTATGGTGCGAATCTCGACGCTCTGGAAGACTGTCTCGAAGATGTGCGCGAGCCGACGCGCATCGTGATCAAGCGTTCCAAGAACCATTCCAAGCCGTGGTTTGACGGCTTTGAAGAGGTCGTTCGCGACGTCGCCTTGCAAAGCTGCTACCTGGGGTGCGTCGTGCAGTGAGTCCTATGTCAACGATTTGATTCGCGCGAGGGATTTCTTTGCGGAGGCACGAGCTATATCCTCAGTACGAGTAGGACAAA
>CACXZL010000379.1 GCA_902772085.1 uncultured Coriobacteriaceae bacterium
ACCGTGGCCGACGCTCTCCGGCATCTGCGTGATCATATGCACGTTGTATTTTAAAGAAGAGCTGATCGTAAGGTGTGCCGGGAACGGTTTGCGAGTAGATTTCAGAAGCGACCTTAGCGGAGATCATCCAGGCCTGCTGAGTAAGTTTGTCCGGGTTGCCAAAACAGACAAAACGCGTAATAGAGCAATACATTCCATTTCGCTGTGCTCCAAGGGAAAGCATTACGATCTTCTTGAGACGATTATCAGTTGACAAAGAATGTCGCCATTTTTGAATATGCTTGTCAGCGGGTGTGAATAGCACGTTTGGAATCAAACCCGCCGAGTAAACCTCTTGGGCGACAATTCCGGAGATTTCAAATTCCGTCATTCCCGGCCGGACCTGAAATGCAGCTCGCGTGACGGCAGAAGCTGTTTTACGGCATAGGTCTCGGGCTTCATCAGCAGGCACTGTTTCCCGCCGACGGATGCCACGGCGGTCTTTGCCTTGAACTTATAGTTATTGACGGACACTCCCAGCTTTTCCTCGACAGCGGACATCGCCATGAAGCCGGCATTATGCCGGGTGAGCGCATATTGCTCACCCGGATTGCCCAAACCACACACTATGCGAATGGAGCCCTTGTCAGGCATGGTGCCCTCCCAAGTTCACCCTACGAGATTCCTACAGGTTGAGGTCGCCACCAAAGATCTCGGTGGTCGGCTGGTTGCAGTACACGTGGTGAATCGCCTCGGCCAGCTCGCGCGCGACCGAGACCATCTTGATCTTGGAGCCAGGCTTGTTCGCCACGGCGCAGGGAACGGTGTCGGTGACCACGCACTCCACGATGGGTGCCTCCTCGAGCCGCTCGATGGCCTGGCCGGTGAACAGGCCGTGCGTCGCGCACACGTGGATGTCGCCGGCACCCATCTCCTTGAGCTTGTTCATGGAGCCGCACAGCGTGCCCGCCGTGTCGATCATGTCGTCGTTGATGATGCAGGTCTTGCCCTTGATGTCGCCGATGATGCCCATGACCTCCGCCTGGTTGTGTCCCGGACGGCTCTTGTGGGCGATGGCGACCGAGCAGCCCAGCTGATCGGCGAGCTTCTTTGCGGCCTTGGCGCGCCCCATGTCGGGGGAGACGACCACGGTGTTGTCCCAGTCGAAGCTCTTTGCCATGAAGTAGTCTCCGAGCAGGTAGAGCGCCGTGAGGTGCGTCACCGGGATGTCGAAGAAGCCCTGGATCTGACCCTGATGGAGGTCGAGCGTGATGACGCGGTCGAAGCCAGCGGTCTCGAGCAGGTTTGCCACCAGACGCGCCGTGATGGGCTCACGTGAGTCGGACTTGCGGTCTTGCCGGGCATACGCGTAGTGGGGGATGACGGCGGTGAGCGTGCCGACCGAGGCGCGCTTTGCGGCGTCAGCCGCTACCAGAAGCTCCATGAGCAGGTCGTTGATGTTTTGTCCAGCGATTGACTGGATGATAAACACTTCGTCGCCGCGTATGGACTCGTTGAACTTCGCGTACGTCTCACCGTTGGCGAACTTCTCGAGCGTGAGACCACTGAGCTCGAGGTGAAGGATTTGGGCAATGCGACGTGCCAGCTCGGGATTGCCGGTGCCGCTGTAGAGCTTGATTTCCTTCTCGACATTCAGTGGCTTGCTCAGATTTTCGTACATGAACTCTTCCTCCTGCAATGCGTTACTTACGATCGATAGCGTCTGAAGCTACCTGCATACACTCCAGCTTAACGTTCTCCACACGCGCCCCCGATGCGACATCCACGTCGATAAGGGTTGCGTTTGGTCCGATAATGCAGTCCTCGCCGATGGCGGTCTTGCCCCAGAGCATCGTGAGGGGCAGCAGCTCACAGTCGCGTCCCACCGTGACATCTGGCCCCACCCACACTTGGTTGGGGTCGAGCATCGTGACGCCCTCTGCCATGAGCCGTTCGTTTATGCGCATCTGCATAACCTTGGTGGCAGCGGCGAGCTGGATGCGCGAGTTGATGCCGAGCATCTCGCTGTAGTCATCGGCGCATACGGCGCTTACGGGCTCGCCCATCTCTACGTAGATACCAACCATATCGGTAAGGTAGTACTCGCCCTGGGCGTTGTTTGTGTCGATCTTGTCGATGTTTGCGGTAAGGCGTCCGCCGCAGAAGCAGAAGATGCCGGAGTTGCACTCGTTGAGCGTGGCCTGCTCCTCGGGCGTGCAGTCCTTGTGCTCTACGATTGCCTGCACGGCGCCGCTCTCGTCACGGCGGATGCGTCCGTAGCCAGTTGGGTCGGGCGGACACATGGTGAGAACGGTGCAGGCGTTGTGGTGTGCCATCGTCTCCTGGATGAGGCTGTGGATGGTTTCGGGCCGCACGAGCGGAGTGTCTCCCGTGAGCACGACCGTGGGACCCTCGAAGCCCCCTATGGCATCACGCACGCAGCGCACTGCGTGCCCCGTTCCTAGGCGTTCCGTTTGCTCTACGCACTCGACGTCGGCGTCATTTGCAAAGATCGCCCGTACTTCGTCGGCTCCATTGCCGACGACCACGATGATGCGGTCTGCGCCAGCCTTGCGTGCGGCGTCTACCGACCACCACACGAGCGGCTTTTGCAAAAGCTTATGTGCGACCTTGGGATGACGGGACTTCATGCGCGTACCCTCGCCAGCGGCGAGCACAATCGCGTTTATGGGCATATGGCCTCCAATAAAGGTTCTATTTGTCCCTAGATGGCTACATTCTAGCGCAGATGTAGCCGCAAAGGACTATAAAGAATCGACAAGCACGAAAGATGCGCGTAGTGGGGTTACCGCTCACACCCCTGGTCCCTCAGCATGCCAGCAGGCGGC
>CACXZL010000380.1 GCA_902772085.1 uncultured Coriobacteriaceae bacterium
TGGACCGTCGTGCAGGCGCTTGAGCACGCTGTCTACCTGCACCTTCTGGAACCCCTCGCGACGAACCAAGCCGGTGTTGAACATGGACACGACCGCAACGGCCTTGAGGCGCTTGTCCATCTGCGCTGCGGAGAGCGCGTAGCCACCGCCTCCGCAGATGCCGAGCACGCCCAGGCGGGAGGCATCCGCGCCCGGGAACGTGGACAGGACGTCGGCAGCAAGCCGGTAGTCCTCCACGCGCAGGTACGGGATGTCGCGGTTGCGCGGCTCGCCGCCGCTCTCTCCCGTGGTAACGGCGTCGAACGCGATGGTCACGAAGCCCTCGGCAGCCAGGCGCTGCGCATACAGACCTGCAGCCTGCTCCTTGACCGCCCCGTTGGGATGACCGACGACGATGCCCGCGTATGAGCCGTCCTCGCGGTAGTCCGCAGGGGTATAGACATTGGCGGCCACAGCGACGCCCGCCGCGTCGTAGCTGATGGGATGCACGTTGACGGCACCCTCGACATTGGCCGTCAGTCCGTCGCCGTAGACGAAGCCGAAGGGATTGTCCTGATAGGGTTGGGGCGTCCTGGACTGGTACGCCATGATCTGCTCCTTGAGTCGTCGAGCCTACTCCAGACCGTCGTAGATCTCCTGCGGCACGGGCTCGCACCACTCGGCAATCGGTTTTGCGGAGAAAGCCTATGACGCACAAGGTATAACAATCAGCTCGTAAACGAAGGCCATTGACCTGCGATTCAGCAACCTGCGAAAACACCGAATACGAGTGGTGATTGAAACCTCAGAATTAGATTGCCAAAACGCCCGATTCTTGCCACTTTGGTGTGTGCCGCCTTACTCGCGCGTGTGCCTAGCTTGCGTAAACACGCTGGGGCAGGAGACGCAGCCGGTGTTCTATCACTCGAAAGTAGTCGACCCCGAAGTCCGAAGGCTCCGGGGTCGACTCTTGTCTATCTTTCCGGCTATGAGAGGGGCTCGAATGCCACGGTGACTGTACCGCCACTGCAGGCATCGGCGAGCCCCATGGGATCGTCGATCCTTCCCACGCGTGCATAACTCCAGCCTCCGTTGGAGAAGGTCTCGTAGAAGAGCACGAGGCAGTCGGAACCAAAGACCATAAGATCGCCCGCCTCGATGGTCTCAGGCACGTATTGCTCGCCGCCAAAGCCCTTGCCGGTATAGCAGTACTTCTCGTTGCCGTGCAGCTCATCCATGGAGAGGGTGAGCGGCAGGCGTGAGAGCAGCTCACGACCTGCGTTTGTGTCCTCAATGGTCGCCGTGAAGGACGTGCCGTTTACCGTCACTGATATCTGCATGGGACTCTCCTCTTGCTCGGTCGGTTCGTTCGTATCGTCTTTGGGCGCGCTGTCGACCTCGTCCTCCCGGCTCGGCGCTTTCGCCGTCGACTCCGCGTCCGCACAGCCCGCGGAACCGAGTGCCAGGAGAAGGCCAAGGCCCTGCAGGAACGTACGCCGGTCAATTGACGCACTCATGACTGTGCGTCTTCCTGCGTTGTGACTACACCAGCAAGGTAGGGCTCCTCAAGGCTCAACTCGAAGGTCACCTGCTCGGGAAGGGCGCGGATCGTCTCGTTTGCCTCCTCGTCCAGATGGGCGACGACCATCACGCGGTAGTCCTGCGACTGGTCCTGCCCGCTATGGAGAAGGGCGAACCACCCGTCTGCCACGCTCACGTCTCCGTCAGTCCAGCCCTGCTGCTTCTCGGCCTCGTCGAAGGAACCCTCCTTGAGCTCGCAGCAGTAGTCGACACCAGAGTTGATGCCGCTCACCGTAAGCGGCAGTCGGTTCATGAGGTCACGCGCGGCCTGGGTCTGGTTGAGGGGAGCCCGTACCGCCACGTCGCCCGCACGGATGACGAGGCGAGGCACGTTGAGGTCATCAGGGTCCGTGAGCGCCGCCCCCGCCGCACGCAGACGTTCGAGCAACTCGGGGGACTTGTTCTCGTCCCCCGCTGCCGTGAAGACGCCCATGTCCTCGAGGTGCAGCCATCCCAAGAAGGACTGTCGGTAGGTGTAGAGAGCGCCATCGTACACGCCCGTACTCCCCGAGCTGAGCAGGAGTGCGGCCTTGCGCAGCCGGCGCGGATAGCCTGGCGCGTAGATGCGGTCTACGGCGCATTTCAGCTGGCCAGACAGACCGTGGTAGTAGACGGGAGACGCAAGCACGAGCATGTCCGCCGCGTCGAGCGCGGGGTAGATCTCATGCATGTCGTCCTTCTGCACGCAAACGCGCTGCTCCTTGGTGTGGCAGTACTCGCAGGCGAGGCAGCCGGCGATGCGCATGCGACACACGTCAAAGACGGTGACGTGGTGACCTGCCTGCTCCGCGCCTTCGCGATAGGCCGCGACCATGGCGGCAGTGTTGCCGCTTGGCCTGGGGCTACCGTTGAGGATGACGATGTTCATACTGCACCCTTGCCCTTATGCCAGGTTCTGCTCGAAGAAGGACTGCAGCTTGTCGAAGGGGATGTAGTCGCCCTCGCCGCCGTCGTAGAGGTCGCAGTGGTTGGCGCCCGGGATGATCATGAGCTCCTTGTTGTCACCCTTGAGCAGCGCAAAGGCACCCTCGCCGAAGTAGCGGGAGTGGGCGTTCTCGCCGTGGATGAGAAGCACAGGGTTGTCGATCTCCCCCGCCATGGAAAGGAGGGGCTGGTTGACGAAGGAGATGGTTCCTGTCACGTTCCAGCCATCGTTGGAATTACCCGAGCGCTCGTGGTAGCCGCGGGGCGTCTTGTAGTAGGCGTAATAGTCCTTGACGAACTGAGGGGCGTCCTCAGGCAGCGAGTCCACCACGCCACCGGCACGC
>CACXZL010000381.1 GCA_902772085.1 uncultured Coriobacteriaceae bacterium
AGCGTGATGCCAGCACGCTGGTCGGTGACGTTTATCTCTTCATCACCTTCGGAAATCACGGCAGAAGCCGTATGCGTAGGCTTCAAAAAGAGCATGAGGATAAAACTTGAGAGAAACACCACCGCCACGGCGGCACTTATGATGGCGCCTATCATCTTCGGAGTGCTGCGTGAATCCGGCTGTCGTTGCGCGACGTAGCCATCAGCACCACTCTCGGTAGCCATGTATGGATCTTCTTCTATAAAAAAGTTATAGCGGTCATCGTAATTCATAGCAGCTCCCACAAGATATACAGTGATTCACTTCTCATAGTAACCTCTATACCGAAAAAAGTCCCGTATTGCAAGAAAATTGCTCAAGGACAACTCGTCTGCGTATTCAAACAAACCCCCCGTCGACCTATGCCTACGGGGGGATAAGCGCTGAATGACCTACGATGCCGGCCGCTCGCTATACGTTACTAGCACACGACCGAACGGGCTACGTACTCCTCGCCACGCTCTTTGGCAACAGCGTTCGTCAGGGTCACGCGTGCAATCTCGCCAAGAGCCTGCTTGGTGAAGAATGCCTGGTGGGAGGTAACTACGACGTTGGGGAAGGAGCACAGACGGGCGGTGACGGAATCAACGAGCTCGCCGGAGCGGTTGCGATAGACGTTCTCGTTCTCTTCCTCATATACGTCGAGGCCCACGGCACCGAACTTGCCGCTCTTCACGCCATGGATGATGGCCATGGTGTCTACGAGACCGCCACGACCGGTGTTTACGAAGATGACGCCATCCTTCATCTTGGAGACGGCCTCTTCGTCAATCATGTGATAGCTGTCTTTGTTGAGGAAGGCGTGCAGGCTGATGAAGTCGGCCGCTGCATACAGAGGATCGTAGCTCACGCGACGATCGCCAAAGCCAACGCCCTCGATCAGGCAGTTGGCCTTCTCGTCGTATACCATGTCGCCGTCAGCGTTGTACACGGGCACGTACTCGTCTACGATGCCGGCGTCTACAAGTCCCTTGTTGGGGCCGAGATCGGCACCCATGACCTTCATGCCATAGCCCTTGCAAATCTTGCAGAGTGCAGCACCGATACGACCGGTACCGATGATGCCAGCGGTCTTGCCTACGAGCGTCTCGCCCACGAGGCCGTCGAGCGCGAAGTTGTTTTCGCGAACGCGGATGTATCCCTTGTGGATGCGACGGTTTGCAGTCTGACCGATTGCCATGGCATGCTCCGCAATGGCCTCAGGACTATAGGCAGGAACGTTGGTGACGGTGATACCAAGTGACTTGGCCATCACGTGATCGACTGCGTCGAAGCCCGCGCAGCGCATGAGGATGTGCTTGACGCCCAAGCCAGCCAGAATCTCAACGGCCATCGCGTTGATGTTTGCGTTTACAAAAGCGCACACCGCGTCGTATCCCTGGGCCATGATGGCGGTACGCCACGTGAGGTTGGTCTTCGTGAAGGTAATGTCTACCTCGGGGAAATCCTTGAGCTCGCCCTCAAACGACTGACGGTCATAGCTGGTGGCGCCAAAAAAGAGGAGTTTCATGTTTGTCCTTCCGTTCGTGCGCAGCCCAAGCCACGCCCTGAATGCAGATGTTTTTATGGTAGCGCAGCATGATATGAGTGGCGCCGTCCTATCGGTGGATGGGGAAAAAAGCTGGCAGGGTGACGGGGAACGCCGACATGATGCCTGTCGGCCTCCCCCGTCACCCTGCCAGCTTTTCACCGCGTCTGTTTTATCGAACTTGGGCGACGGTGATCATGTTTGTGGAGGAAACGTATTCGTCATCATACGGCGTGGTAGCGGGATCGCCTGCCATAACGATTACGAGATCGCCTTCCTTGGTGAAGCCACGCTTCTTGGACTCCTCGATGGCGTTGTAGGTCGCATCGATGTGAGTATCCTGCTCGTCGGTCAAGATGCCCTTTACACCCCAATAGAAGCACATGCGGCGAAGCGCGGCCTCCATAGAAGAGAATGCGTAGATGGGCTGGTGAGGACGAGACGCCGCGATGAGGCGAGCGGTACGACCAGTGTGGGTGGGACACAGGATGGCGGTCGCCTTCACGCTATCGGCTATTACGACGCTTTCCACGCCTATGGTGGTGTTTACGTTGCGAATTCCCTCGCGAACGGGCATGACACGTGCCTCGCCACGGTGCTTCTCAGTCTCCAGGCAAATGGAGGCCATGGTACGTACGGCTTTCACAGGGTACTGGCCTGCAGCCGTCTCTCCACTGAGCATGACGCAGTCAGTGCCATCGTAAACGGCGTTTGCCACGTCAGCCACTTCTGCGCGGGTCGGACGCGGATTGCGAATCATGGAGTCGAGCATCTGCGTCGCGGTGATGACGGACTTGTAGGTCTTGTTGCAGCGGTTGATGATCTGCTTCTGTACGTAAGGTACCTGCTCCTCGGGAATCTCAACTCCCAAGTCGCCACGAGCCACCATGATGCCGTCAGAGTGCTCGATGATTTCCTTGTAATTCTGCACCGCAAGCGAGCACTCGATCTTTGAGAAGATGAGGATATCCGACTGATCCATTTCGGCACAGAGGTTGCGGATCTCGTCTACCGCGGCGCCGTCACGGATAAACGACGCGGCAATGGCATCGATACCGAGCTGGCAGCCCAGCTTGATGTCGGCGATGTCTTGCTCAGTCACAGAAGGCAGGCCGATGTTTGCACCGGGAATGTTTATACCCTTGCGCTCACTGAGCACGCCACCGTTCATGATCTTGCAGACGATCTCAGTGCCCTCAACCTTTTCTACCGCAAGGCCGATCAGACCGTCATCCACCAAAATAGTGGAGCCGGGAGC
>CACXZL010000382.1 GCA_902772085.1 uncultured Coriobacteriaceae bacterium
TGAATGTCATCGGCGGCTTTTTTTTTTTTTTTATCCCGCTCACCTGGATTTCCGTCATACTTGCGGGAGTTGGCGGAATTCCAGGGGTGATTTTGCTAATCCTGATCCATCTTTTATTTTAATGGAGGAGACCATGGCGAAAACTCCGGCAAAAAAACAGCAATCCGAAGAAAAACTTCGTGCGTTATCCGGTTCTTCCTCATCGGAGTACGGTAATGAAAGCATCTCGCAGTTACAGGGTCCTGACCGTGTCAGATTGCGTCCGGGGGTCATTTTCGGCTCAGACGGTTTGGACGGCTGCGAGCACGCCGTTTTTGAAATTCTTTCCAATTCCATTGATGAAGCGAGGGAAGGGCACGGCAAGAAAATCATTATCACGCAATATGCGGATGATTCTTTAGAGGTGCAGGATTTTGGCCGCGGTATCCCGGTAGAATTTAACAAAAAAGAAAATCGCTACAATTGGGAGCTTGTGTTTTGCGAGCTGTATGCGGGCGGCGAGAAGTACGAGATCGTTGCCGACTGTGCAAAGACGCTTCCTGAGGGCGAGGTGCAGTCCGACGGCAAGGTCGTCTACACCTACGAGCTCGTGGATGGCCTCAAGTGGTCGGATGGTCAGCCGCTTACCGCCAAGGACTTCGAGTTCTCTTGGAAGCGAGCGGGCAACGTCGCTACCGGTGGCGACTATTACTACATGTTTGAGAACGTCGACGGCTACGATGCCGAGAAAGAGGATGCCGTTCTCAACGTGAAGGCCGTTGATGACACGCACTTCCAGGTGACGCTGGCAAACGCCGTCAGCTACTGGAACGAGCTCATCGCATTTCCCGTGATGTTCCCCGTGCGTGAGGACGTGGTGAAGGACGAAGGCTGGGCCACCGATCCCAAGACGTATGTCTCCAACGGCGCCTATACCATGACCGGCTGGACGCACAACTCGGTCATCACCCTCGAGAAGAACGAGAACTATCACGCGGCCAGTGAGATCACCATGCCGAAGATCGAGTTCTACCTCTCCGACGACGCAAACAACAATGCTCACCAACTTCCAGAACGGCACCTGGCAGCTCATCGACGACGTCCCGACCAACGAGATCGCCAACCTCAAGCAGAAGTATCCTGACGAGTTCGTCGTCGACGGCCAGATAGGTACCTACTACATCTCTTGGAACGTAAACAAGGAGATCCTACCCGATCCCTCCAAGTTCGCCACGCCGGAAGAGGCAGAAGCCGCTCGCGCAGAGATTCGCAACGCTCTCGGCACGATCTTTGACCGCAACTATATCTGCGAGCAGATCGCTCAGGGCGGTCAGATTCCCGCTTCTTCGTTCGTCGCGCTGGGCATGAAGAACCCCGACGGCTCTGACTTCACCTCCACGGCAAACGGCGGCAAGGGCGGTTACTACTCCGTCGACGCCAAGGATCTCCAGAGCAACTTCGACAAGTGCAAGGAAGTCCTGAAGAAGTACTACAAGTACGACGACGCCTCCGGCAAGTTCACCGACATCCCGGCGCAGGTATACCTCTACAACACGAGTGAGGCTCATGCAGCCATCGCCGCCTACCTGCAGTCCGCGCTCGACCAGCTCGGCCTTACCATGACGCTGGAGAACCAGGAGTGGAACACCTTCCTCAACACCCGCAAGGCCGGCGACTACTCCATCGCGCGCAACGGCTGGGTTGCCGACTACACGGACCCCATCTGCTTCCTCGACATGTGGACGACGGTCTCCGGCAACAACGACGTGCAGTTCGGCCGTGGCAACCACGCCGGCCTCAAGATGTACAGCCTGGACCTCACCGACGTCGCCGGCTACACCACCAAGGTCGACAAGGGCACCTGGGCGGAGACCTACGACGTGCTCATCTCGGCCATCAAGTCCGAGAACGACAACGACAAGCGCTACGCCCTCATGCACAAGGCCGAGGACCTGCTCATGAGCACCGGCTGCATCGTCCCGCTGTACTTCTACACCGACATGTACATGATCTCCAAGAAGGTCAAGGGCTTCTTCAGCATCCCTCTGGGATACAAGTTCTTCCACTACACCACTATCGAGGCGTAAGCGATAAGCTGACCGCAAGAAGGCACCCCCAGCGATCGAAGCATCCGACCGTTGGGGGTGCTTTTGTTTGGGTGGATTTGCTCGTTGGCTAATCACCTACATATGGCAGGACGCGTGCGTCAAACGTCCAATCAGGAAGTTCCTCCGTACAGAGTGTGACGATGTCGTCCCTCAACGAAAGTCGATCGACCATGCCGTAGTCTGCGATGGCGTCGAAGCGCACGTGCTTTGCCTGCGAATCCACGAAGAGGCCGCGCAGCTCGACGATTTGGGGATGACGCCACACGATTCCACCGACCAAGGCCCGCACCTGACGCGTGCTCGTATCCTTTTGGGGAGCGGGATAGGCGCCTATACATGCGAGCATGACTCCGCACTCGTTGTAGACGCGCTTCTGCACCGTACGAGTGACGGCGTTCAGCTCTGCGACGGTCATGTCGCCGTCTACGGTGATGTGGATGGAGCCGCCTATGCGTTCGGGACCGACGTCCTGTAGTATGAGTCCGCTTGTGAGATCAACCTCTTCCACGGAACGCACGACACGCTCCACCTTGGAGGCAACGCTGGGATCCACCCGCTCGCCGAGGACTTTTGAAATCGTATCAATCAGCAAGCTGACACCATTCTTTATCACGAGCAACGCGATGCCCGCGGCGAGTATGGATTCGACGCCTATGCCGAGGGTTATGTAGACGATCGCCGCGGCGAGCGTCGACAGCGACACGAAGCCGTCCATGATCGCGTCGACTCCCGTACCCACGAGCGTCGACGACCCGCACGATTTGCCCGTGCGCTTGAGATATACGCCAAGCAGACCCTTTATCAGGCTGGCGAGGGCGACGATCACCAGTGACACCATGGTGTATTCAGGCGGCTTGGGATTCATGAGGGACTTTATGGCTTCGATGAACGACGAGATGCCGGCGGCAAGAATGATGGCGGAGATAGTGAAGGACGTCAGATACTCCACGCGTCCGAAACCGAAGGGGTGCTTCTCGCTTGCGGGGAGTCCGGCGATCCTTGTGCCCGCGAGGGTCACGATGGACGAAAACATGTCGGTGAAACTGTTTACCGCATCGAGCAGGATGGCAATGGAGTGAGTGGTGATGCCAACCACAGCCTTGAGCACGCCGAGCGCGAGATTTACGACAAGGCTCATGTAGCCGGCTCGAATGATTGTCTTGCTGCGATCCTCCATAACCACCTCTTCGTCGACGGTACGCATGGTCAAATAAGGGCACAAACATGCTTTTATGATAGCTCATCGTTGGTTTTGAAGGATTGACTTGTGGTGGCTATTCTATGCGTGCTCGCCTCAAACAACCCTTTTCACGGACTGGTCACCGAGAGTCTGACGCTTTTGCGTTTGACGAGGGCGTTTCTGTCGGAATCGCGTTTGGCGAGGGTCGCTATGTCGGAAATACGTTTGGCGAGTCTCGCCAAACGCATTTCCAGCAGGCCGGGCCTCGCCAAACGCGATACCAGCAGGACGTGGACCCGGCGTCCGCTAGTCCGTGCAAAGCTCTCTAAAAAACGCGCTCTATGACCCGCGCGACCCTCTCGAGACCTGTCTTGTCCTCTGCGGCGAAGCGGGCGAGG
The DNA here is from genome assembly GCA_902772085.1 of uncultured Coriobacteriaceae bacterium. Lineage (GTDB taxonomy): Bacteria > Actinomycetota > Coriobacteriia > Coriobacteriales > Atopobiaceae > RUG440. Next base: position 3,666 of record CACXZL010000382.1, read on the forward strand.
CGCGGGCTGTCTGCGTCGAGTACTCCGACGACGCGCCCGTGGGCGTGAAGAGGGACCACGAGCTCGGATCTCGATGCCGCGTCGCAGGCGATGTGGCCAGGAAAGGCATGCACGTCTTCGACACACTGCGTCTCGTCGAGCT
>CACXZL010000383.1 GCA_902772085.1 uncultured Coriobacteriaceae bacterium
AATGAACACATACGGGGAGCTGGGGATTTGGCCTGGCTGAGAGGAATGACCCAATCATTCGACCCTAGAACCTGATCTGGGTAATGACTATGACCCATGAATGTAATGACGGCAGCCTCTGAGCTGCCGTTTTTTGTTGCGGTCCACGAAAGTGCACGGAGGGCAGTTCACGAGGTCAAAGGGCAGTGCACGAGGCTGTCCGGACTGTACGCCGAATCGGTGAACGGTGACTTGTAAGGCGCGATTGCGATGCGGGAATAAGCGTCAGTTGCCAACTTCGGTACACTGAGGGCGGAAGCTTGCAGCCGACGTCAGGTGAGGTGCTGGCATGCGAGAGCTTGGAAAGAGTGCCCTCATCAACGGTCAGACCTTCAGTCTCGAGGCAATGGTGGAGCATGCCACGGGCGAGGGAGCCATCGTCCTGTGTCGCAACGAGTCAGGCGAGCTGAGGTATGCCACCTTCGAGGAGTGGCTCGCCGCCTCTGCGCCACCTGTCGTTGGCGTTTCAGATGGACCCGCTGCTCCTAATGGGGATGCCCCCGTCACGCAGGGCAGCTCGCTTGACGAGAAGGTGGCGCTCGTCATGTCGCTCTTTCGGGGCCGCACCGACGTCTATGGCGAGGGCTATGTTGGCAAGACCACGAAACCTGGCAAGCTAAGCTACTGGCCGCCATGCCGCCTTGAGGTGGGTGCGCGGCGCGTGCCCGCGGCTTGCCGACCCAAAGACCAGGTGCCGGGATTGCGACCACCCGAGCTACATGCCGCTGACGCACGAGGTCGTGAAAGCACACTGCACGGGCCGCCGCGACGAGCGCAGGCGCATCCAGGCGGTCGGCATCTACGTCGTCGACGGCGATGTCTGCCATTTCCTCGCGGCGGACTTCGACGGTCCGGGCTGGCAGGACGCCGCATCGGCGTACCGCGACGCCTGCAGGAGGCACGGCCTGTCACCTGCAGTGGAGCGCTCCCGCTCCGGCAACGGCGCCCACGTGTGGGTGTTCTTCGACGGGCCGGTCAAGGCATCACTTGCCAGACGCGTGGGCGAGGGCCTCGTCTCCGAGGCGCGCGACGCCTGCGTCGCCGTGAGCTTCCGCTCGTACGACCGGCTCTTTCCTCTGCAGGACTCGGTTGCCGAGGGCGACCTGGGCAGCCTCATCGCACTGCCGCTCCAGGGCGAGGCGGTCCGCAAGGGCAACAGCGTCTTCGTCGACGACCGCTTCGAGACGCTGCCCGACCAGTGCGCCTTCCTGAGCGCGCTCCACAAGACGAGTGCTGACGCAATCGCCAGGCTTGCCGACGAGTTCGGGAAGGACCCCGTTGGGCTCCCAGAGGGAACGAGCAGAAGAATCGCCCCCATCAAGTTGGAAGCACCTGTGACCCAGGAGACAACCGATAACGGCTCGCAGGAGATTCCGTCTGTCGCAAGGGTCACCCTCGCGGACGGCATCCGCGTCGACTGCGATGGGCTTCCCCTGAGCATCGTCAACCGCCTGCGAAACATCGCCGCCTTCCGCAACCCCGAGTACACGAAAAGGCTCAGGATGCACCTCTCGGTGCGGGAAACTCCGCGCATCGTCGACCTAAGCAGGCTCGATGGCAGCGAGCTCGTCCTGCCGAGGGGCTGTGCGGACTCGGCGCTCTCCACCCTGCGAGACGCCGACGCGGAGCCCTTCGTCGCCGACGGGCGGACCGAGGGGAGGCGCATCCACGCACACTTTCTTGGAGAGCTCAGGGACACGCAGCAGCCGTGCAGGGACAAGCTCGTCGGGCACGATCTTGGGGTGCTCGTCGCCCCGACGGGCTTCGGCAAGTCTGTCATCGCGGCGTCCGTCATAGCGACGCATCAGGTGAGCACGCTCGTCATCGTGCCCAACACGACGCTGCTCAGGCAGTGGCGCGAGAGCCTGACCAGGTTCCTCCGGATCGAGGACGAGCCGCCCGTGCTGCTCACGCCTACGGGCAGGAGGGCGAAGCACCAGCCGGGAGTCGTGGGCGTCATCGGAGACGGAAGGACCCTCAGAAGCGGCATCGTGGACGTGGCCCTTGCCGGGTCACTCTTCGAGAGGGGAGAGGTCGCCGGCGACTCCGTCGTAAGCCCGTTCGTCGCCGAGTACGGCATGGTCATCGTGGACGAGGCCCAGCACGTCGCGGCCTCCAAGGTGCTCGAGGTCTTGGGGTCGGCTCGTGCGCACTACGTGTACGCCATGACCGCAACGCCCAAGCGCGACGACGGGCTCGACCGAATCCTCTTCCTCGAGTGCGGACCGCTCCGCCACGAGGTTGCGGTCGCCGACCAGATAGAGGAGCAGGGAATCAGGCGGGTGCTCGTGCCGCGAATCAGCGCCGCTCGACCGGACATCAGGGTGCGGCCGACCTGGCACCAGGTCGTCGACTACATCAGCGCGAGCGAGGAGCGGAACCACCTGGTGGCGACCGACGCGGCCCGTTGCATGAGGCTGGGCAGGACGCCGCTCGTGCTGACGAGGCGCGTCGAGCATGCGCGGACGCTCGCGGGCACCATTGCCACCCTTGTCGATGCACTGGACGCCTCCGTGATACTGCTGGTGGGTAGCGACGACGACCAGACGAGACGCCAGCGCCTCGAGGAGCTCAACGCCGTGCCGACGGACCGTCCTCTCTGCGTTGTTGCGACGGGGAGCTACGTGGGCGAGGGCTTCGACCTGGACAGGCTCGACACGCTGCTCCTCGCGGGGCCGGTCGCCTTCGAGGGGACGCTCGCCCAGTGGGCAGGGCGCCTCCACCGCGTGCGCAAGGGCAAATCCGATGTTGTCGTGATGGACTACGCC
>CACXZL010000384.1 GCA_902772085.1 uncultured Coriobacteriaceae bacterium
ATATCTCTATCAAGGCCACCACAACGGAGCGCCTCGGCTTCGAGGGCATCATTTATAAATTGGGTGATTTCCGCATCGGACGAATTATTGTTCAGCTGTATGACTTCTTTGTTTTGGTTCACCACATACACGCCGGCTCTCGAGCCAATCTTGCGCGCCGCATGTGAGTCATAGAGCATCGCGCGGCATCCCATCGCACGTAAACGATACATGAGCCTGCGACAATAGCAGAGCCAGTAGCAGGTGATGTCGGGCCGCTTGCGCTGGATGTATTCATAGAGCCACCTCGGGTTGCCGTTGAAGGCAGGCCCGGCGTTGAACACCCAGAGCTTCTTGTCCCGCATCATGCAATCACCCCATAGTCTAGTCAGCTCATTGCACCAACTACCTGTATGATACAGCAGGCCGTATGACACAGCGAACGTCGTACCTATTTTGGCCTCCGCCGACATCGTCTGGCTCAGCGAGGACGGCGCTTGGAATGGCCGCCGTGCGGGTGCCGTTCCATACTAAACTTCGCTGCTGAGCGCGGCATTCGCTATGCGCTCGGTGGCATGACCGTCGCAGGCACTCATGAACCTGTCTCTAAACCGCGCCAGCCGCTCGAAGTCGTAGAGGTCCTCCGCGCGAACGGCCCACGCGCCGAGCTCGTCGGTCGTGCAGAAGAAGGTAGACAGCACCTCGTCTGTAAAGCAGGCGACCGAAAAGAGCGCCGCCGTCACCAATAAGGTGCAAGTCGTTTTGCCGGTAGCAGCGGAGGGATTGAACGAGAATGGCTCACGCATTCCCGTTCACGTATCCGGTACCGACGCAAACAAAGCCTCTGTAGACGTGAACGCCTTTGTGGACGGCGCCGGTGCTGGTCTTGAGCTTCTGCCCGGAACCTATGAAGCCCGCATCGTTGCATCTCCCATCTCCGAGGAAGGCGTGCTGTATGAGGTGCCCGACGGCGTCCTTACCGTTACCGTCAATGCGGACGGCAAAGTGTCAGTGGCTCCTGAAGGTGTCAACCTCACGCTGACTGCCCTTGCCGCTGGTGACGTGACTGACGAAACCCTCGAGATTGCGCGCACGTGGATCGAAAAGGATCCGCAGAAGTCTCAGCTCGCCAACTCGTTGGTCGAGCGCGCACAGAAACGCATCTCGGAAGCGAAAGCCGCAGAGCGAAACGCAAACGCCCAGCGCCAGGAAAGCAACAGCACAACCAGCAACAGCAATACCACAAACAACAACACCGCCACCAACAACACCACCAATAACAACAACTACAACTACAACAACGACTATTCTCAGGACGACGACTACTCATATACTCCGACTCCGAGCAGCAACACAGACTACAGCTCGGATTATGACAATACCGATTCCAACCCCGGCAGCGACTCCGGCACGACCGAGCCGACCAACCCCGGCAGCGACTCCGGCACGGGTGAGCCCACCGGTTCTGGAAGCGGCGTCGGCTGAGAAGGCGCCTCTGAAGCATAGCGCTCGAGAGTGTAGTCGAGCTTATCTAATCCCCTGATTTTATTCAGGGGATTTTTTGTGTACCAGGCATGGCTTCTCAGGGGGATAGCCGGATCGTTCTCGATTCAGTGACGACGATCTGCACGGGAAGGTCGTGAGGCTCCAGCGCTCCGAAGTCATCGAGACTCCTCTTCATGTGTGCCTCGCGACACAGTCCTACCGTGATTCCGGCAAAGTCCCGCAAGAACTCATCGTAGTAGCCACCACCATACCCCAGCCTGAATCCTCGCTCGTCAAAGCAGAGGCCGGGAACAAGGGCTATGGCGCGGCGTTTGCTGTCGTGAAAGGGGTCGATGAGGGTCTCCGTCGAGTCTGCGGGTTCCTCCACGCCGATGCCGCTCCGTTCCAATCCGGCAAAGGAGCGTATGCGATGCCAGCTCATCTCGCGTGGCCTATCTCCGCAACGCGGCAACGCGACCGTCTTCCCTGCTTTCCATGCAGCTTCTATGATGCCTCTCGTCGGCACCTCGCTGCCGAAGCTCAGATATGTGAAAACTACGTCAGCGTCACGGAATTCGGGAAGGGCGCACACAGAGCGCTCGATCGCCTCGTCCGTATTCTCAAGGACGCGTATGGACCTGACGTGACGTCGAAGCTGATCTTTGCGCATGTCTAATTCTTCCCCAGCACATAGTTCATGGCACGATGCGAGGACTCGTCCTCCAAGAACCCGATGGACCGATAGAGGTTGAACCCCATGGCCGTCGCGCGTAGCTCGAGGCGGTCGAGCTTGAGGGTCCGTGCCGTATCTATAAGCCTCAACATGAGCTTGCGGGCAATGCCTTGCTTCCGGTAGGCAGGGTCGACGTAGACGTTGAAGATCGCGCCGGTCCTGCCATGTAGGAACGCTACGCTCGCTGGCTTCTCCACGACGAGAAGCCAGCACGTGCCCACCATCACGTCTCCGCAGAAGGCCGTCTGCGCGTGCAGGTCGTGGGTAAGATGCGTCTCCAGATACTCGGGAAGTTGTTGTTCGATCATCTGTACGTCGTCTGAATCCAACTCTCCGAAGTCGGCGTGCAAGTATGCGAGTCGTAGGCGTACGAGCTCTTTGACATCCGACTCGTTTGCAAGACGATATGTGATAGGCGATGCTGACATTGTGTCCCCTCCGCTACGTGCGTGAGTCCATTGTATAGCAATTGGCCGTGCGCTGCGAAAGATCGAGGGCTTGTTGCGCGGCTTGGGCATGCGTGAACGTTACTGTTCACACCCCTGGCCCTTGCGCCAGCCGGCAACTAGCTCCGCGCTCGCTCCGCTCGCTCACTTCGTGAGTCGC
>CACXZL010000385.1 GCA_902772085.1 uncultured Coriobacteriaceae bacterium
TGGGAACGCCCGATCTATTTCTGCGCGACAGTCGGAAACGACTACTATCTGGGCCTCGAGCCGTATATGGAACTCACGGGTTTGGCATACCAAATCATGCCGACCCGTAGCCGTGACGGACAACCGCGCGTGAACACAGAGAAGATGTACGAGAATATGATGCATAAATTCAAGTTCGGCAACATGAATATCCCGGGCATCTATATTGACGAGAACCTCATGCGTATGTGTCGTACCCACCGGATGATGTTCGCTCAACTGGCGGAACAACTTATCCGTGAGAACCAGCGTGAGAAGGCGCTTGAGGTATTGGATTATGCAGAGGAACAGCTCCCCGGCTATAATATTCCGTACGACTACACTTCCGCTTCGATGGCGGCTATGTATTTCATGCTTGACGAGGACGAAAAAGCCCTCGCCATCATGGATGACGTAGCGAAAACCTGCGTGGAGTACCTGCGTTTCTCGGCATCTCTGGATCGCCGCCAGCGCGAACTCATGGAGTCCACTACTGGCCGTGAGGCGGCTATCTTGGATTATGTCCTCCGTACGTGTGAGCGCAACGGACAGACCGAATTAGTGGAAAAATATTACGGCGACTATGCCGCTTATGTGAAATGAAAGAAATAAACAAAATACCGGTTCTATTGCTTACCGGCTATCTCGGTTCGGGAAAAACGACACTTCTGAACCGTATTCTTACCAACAACAAAGGTATTCGCTTTGCCGTTATCGTCAATGATATCGGCGAAGTGAATATCGATGCTTCGCTCATTCAGCAGGGCGGAGTAGTGTCGCAGAAGAATGATTCGCTTGTGGCGCTGCAAAACGGCTGTATCTGCTGCACGCTTCAGACCGATCTGATCAACCAGCTGCACGATCTTGCCGCGCAAAAGGCGTATGACTACATCGTCATTGAGGCTTCCGGTATCTGCGAGCCGGCGCCTATTGCCCAGACCTTGTGTTCGTACCCGCAGATGGTACCTCAGTTTGCGCAGGACGGAATGCCGGTTTTGGATTGTATCTGCACGGTTGTGGATGCACTTCGTATCCGCGACGAGTTCGATGGCGGTGAACAGCTGGCGCACTATGTGCCCAAGGAAGAAGACCTCGCAGCACTCGTGATTGAGCAGATTGAGTTCTCGAATATTGTTCTGTTAAACAAGGCTTCCGAGGTAAGCGAAGAGGAGTTGGCGCGAATCAAATCAATCATTCGCGCTATTCAACCCACCGCAGAAATCATTGAGACCAACTACTGCGATGTGCCGTTTGAGAAGATCCTTAACACCCGTATGTTCGACTTTGACCGCACGGCTACTTCGGCTGCGTGGATTCAGGAAGTGGAGGATGCGTCGCATCACCATGACCATGATGATGACGATGATGACGATGATGAGCATGATGATCACGATGAGCATGAGCATCATCACCACGACCACGAGCATCACCATGACCACGATCACGAACATGGCGAGCATGACCATTTGGCTGAGTTTGGAATAGAGACCTTTGTCTATTATGCACGCAGGCCCTTTGATCTCGGCCTCTTTGATGAGTTCGTAGCGGCTCATTGGCCCAAAAACGTCATCCGCTGCAAAGGCATGTGTTATTTTGCCGAAGAGTACGACATGTGCTATCTCTTTGAGCAAGCCGGGCGCCAGTTCAATCTCCGCAAAGCAGGAGAGTGGTTCGCCACCATGCCTAAAGAGGAACTCATGCAACTCATGGCGGACGACGCACAGCTTCGCAAAGACTGGGACGACCAGTACGGCGACCGGATGCAGAAACTCGTCTTCATCGGCCAGCATCTGGACAAAAAAGCCCTTACAGACGCTTTGGACCGTTGTTTGCAATAATTAACAATAAAAAATATACTACACTTATGAAACCATTAAATGAAATGACCATAGCGTTGGCAAGTGACCATGCCGGCTTTGGATTGAAATCTATGATTCATTTGTTCTTGGAGCGCGAAGGAGCCAAAGTGCTGGACTTCGGCTGCGACACGATGGAGAGCTGTGATTTCCCGGATTATGCGCACCCCATGGCTACCGCTGTAGAGAAAGGTGAATGTGACCTCGGCATCGGTTTTTGCTATACCGGTAACGGAATGAGTATGTGTGCTAATATGCACCCCGGCGTACGCGCTACCATCTGCTGGGATCCGCAAATGGCGGAGAACGCACGCCGTTTCTTTGATGCAAACGTGCTCTGCTTGCCAGCTGGTTATGTGGCTCCTCACATTGCGCAGAACATTATACGTGCCTTCATTACTACCGCTTTCTCCGGCGAGGAGCGCTACATCGCAGCCGCGCGCACTCTCCCCGCGCGCGACGTAGGCTCTCTCGTCGCATTCCTCGTGGCCGAGAACCGCGAGGAGGCAAGAGGCGTTCTCCTTGAGGCGCTGCCCAGAATGTGCTTCACCTTCCTAGGCGAGACCATAGCGGCGTTCAAGGACGACGAAGTCTGCCGCGCCAAGGTTGCCGAGCTCCTCAAGAGCCCGTCTGCCCCCGCCACCCTCGTCACGCTGGTGCTGGGCCGCTACGAATCCTTCAAGGCCTGGCCGCAGCTTCCGCCTCTCGTGGTGATCCTCACGCACGCGATTGCCCTCGGCGAAGGCAGGCAGGGCGGCGAAAAGCTGCGCATGCAGAACATGATCCGCCGCCTCTTCGCGGACAAGAAATGGCTCGCATCGACGCTCGAGCAGCTCAATTCCGACCAGAAGGCCCTCTTCTTCGAGCGCTTCCAGGCGTCGATCGCGTGGGACCCCTCCACGCACCACA
>CACXZL010000386.1 GCA_902772085.1 uncultured Coriobacteriaceae bacterium
GTTACCCAACGAGGAAGCAACGTTGCGGTGTGTGGCATCCGCGGAAACTTCGATGATGCACAGACCGAGGTAAAGAGCATTTTTGCCGACGAGGCGGTGGCATCCCGGCTCCTCGAGTCAAATACAGTACTCTCAAGCGCGAATTCCATCAACGTCGGACGTCTTGTGCCGCAGGTCACCTACTACTTCGATGCCTACGCGCAGCTGGTACGCGCACACGCCATCTCGATCGGTGACGAGATTGACTTCTGCGTGCCCACAGGCAACTTCGGCGACGTCTTGGCTGGCTACTACGCCAAAAGGCTTGGCCTTCCCGTCCACAAGCTCATCGTGGCTTCGAACGCAAACAACGTCCTCACGGACTTCATCACGACAGGTACCTATGACCGTCGCCGCCCCTTCCACAAGACCATCTCGCCCTCCATGGACATCCTCGTGTCATCCAACCTCGAGCGTCTCCTCTACTACCTGGCAGATGGAGACTGCGAACTCGTGAGTTCCTACATGCAAGACCTCTCCCAAAAAGGCACCTACACGGTATCTGGCACCCTCTTGGACAGACTCCACCAGAGCTTTGACTGTGGCTTTGCAGACGACGACGCAACGCGCACCACTATCCGGGATACCTGGACCGATCTTGGCATCCTCATAGACACCCACACGGCCGTAGGCAAAGCCGTAGTCGACGCGCGGACCACAGACGGACATCAGCGCGTATGCCTCTCTACGGCCTCGCCCTACAAGTTCTCCGCAGACGTGCTCGCCGCTCTCGGTACTCATACGGAAGGTATGAGCGGGTTTGCCTGTATGGATGAGCTGGAACGGCTTACCCATACGACAGCTCCCACACAGCTTTCTGGGCTTCGCAGCGCCCGCGAGCTTCATACCAGCGTATGCGATCGCAGCGAGATGGCACAATTCGTAGAGAACGCCTGCTCAAAGATCTTCTAACGACGAGTCGATGCGCAGACCCCCGTCATCCGGGCGACGTGCCGTGCAGTGCCGCAGCGCAGCGAGGACTGTAAGAGCACGGTGTGCGCCCGGTGACGGGGGTCTGAGCATTATCGACGACGAGGCTCGTCTCCGCACGTGTCGACAACCAGAACTGTTTATCGATAAGCGCTTCTAGGGTTTTGTCGGATGCGACAGAGAAGCGTCATCACGAGCAAGCCAGTGAACCCTCCCGACATATCTATCAGCACGTCGGTAAACATCCCAGCCCGGCCCGGCACCGAAAGCTGGATGCTCTCATCTATGCAAGGCACGAGAACCCATATGCCGAGCGTGACCCATAGGGCCTTTTGTGATGCTCCAAACCACTCACGAGCGGCTTTCCAACCGAGCATGACTGCGATGGCATGCTCGGTGAAGTGTGCGCACTTGCGAATAAAAAACGACATAATCGACTCGTCAGTACAACCAAACAACTCAAAAAAGGGCCTAACCAAGAAGAGAAAGTTCGATGATTCGGCAGCGGAATCCGGACCAGACATCAATGAGTGTCCCCACACCACGCATAACCATATGCAAAAAGCCAGCGTCCATTTTGTACGAGATGACAAACCCTAAGCCTCCCGAGAAGCCGCACGCAGGTGACGCGGCCTATACTGCCGATGTTTATGCGTGGAATCCAGATCGCCCGTACCCGTACCGTCATAGACCGTCAGATGCACACGTGAGAAACGCTGCGCGTGATGACTACGACTACGCTCTAGCTCGTCTTGCATGATGCTCTCTACGTACGCAGACGCATCAAATCCATTTGGAGCAGGACCCGGAGCATAATCAGAAGCAAATGCTGGCCCATGATCGAAGTAGGTTTCAGGATGCATCAGAGAATCCTCCATGGCGCGCATGGCAGTTTCAAACATGTCGCCATCATGGGCCATGATGTCCGTCGTATCTGGATACAGACTCTCGTCAAAGCGCGGTAGACGGCGATTTATGATGGCGGCTCGCACCTCTGGATTAAAACGCCGTGCATTCTCGCGCTGCCTCTTCACGAGATAAGGTGAAGGAGCAAAAGTCGGCGCGTCGTCTTCGCGTACCTCTCCCCTGTCTATAGTTGGGTATTTTTCTCGCGCACCAGTAGACGAAGCATCCTCCGATGGCGTTTCTTCCTTCTTGCGCATATGCTTTACTTGGTCAGCTTCCGTATTTTGCGTGGCCTCAGGTGCTTCTACAGGTGTTTGGTTATCGACGAAAGGAACAGAAGAACCGTCATCGGCCTCTTTGCCGTCGGTCTCTTTTGCTTCGGCTTCTTCCTTGCCATCGACTCTTCTGTCGTCGGCCATTTCGTCATCGGCTGCAGCATCAACCTTATCATCGACCCCGACAACGGCCTTATCATCGACCTTATCGTCAATCGTGGGCAAGACACCCGTCTCAGAAACGTCAGGACGCGTTTCGTTTGATGGCGAGGCGATCTCCGCCTCGTCCGACGACTGTACGGCACTCCGTCTCTTTCGACTAGTCACAACCCCCACCAAGAGACCACCGGTCACAGCGCCTACGAGACATCCCACTCCAAACGAAGCCCAATGCGACGACGTTACGAAGTCACGCGCATCTTCGAGCGTGACCGCATATGCCGTCGTCGTCGGGATGGCAATAAAGGCGGACGTAATCAGCAGAGAGGTTGCACGAGAAGCAGGTACTCGCTGTAGTGTGACATTCTGCATTTTGAGCTCCGGTTTCATCCACTACGAATCGCATCGCGCGTCAATACATCCCTATGTTAGTACAAATGGCATACTGTTTGGTGCAAAACCATTAGAA
>CACXZL010000387.1 GCA_902772085.1 uncultured Coriobacteriaceae bacterium
GTCGGCGTAGAACCTCAGCGTACCGAACTTCTCCTTGACCTGCGCGACATAGATGCTCCACCCGTTGCGATTAACCAACTCGTCGAGCTGCACAAGGTACGTATGGATGACGTCGCCCCAGCCCTTCGGCAGACCGTCAAACCAGTTCGTACCCGGGTCGCGCCAAGGTTCCACTGATGCGCCTTCACGAGGCACAACCGTCCAAGGAAAGTCTCGCGAGACGTAGTTCAAGTCATACATACAAGCCTCCAAAGCTGCGCCGCCTTACTTGTAGAAAAGGTCTCCTCATGCGCATTCCGCCGATGGTTTCGCGATGGCTGCCTCCTCTTCTGGGAGCCAGACAATCTGGTCGAACCACGCATCCCCTCCCTTGAACACATGGGTGAAGTCAATGATCTTCCCGTACTCGTCAGGGAAGAGGCCTTCGCAATACCTAGGGAAGACGTGATGCGGGACGACCCCGACCCAGTCGGTGCCGTCGAGCCTCGCGAGGAGCTGCTCGGCATCGCGAATCACGACCGGCAGCCCAGCGGCAGACAGCGCAAGATAGAAGCTGACCGCCTCGAATTGTCGATGCTTTCCCGCGATGACGAAGTAGTATCCCGCGCCTTCAAGCCCCCGCTCGTACTCTTCCTCCGATATCTCGCCAAGCCTGAACTTCCACTCGAGCTTTCGCTTGTCGTGCGACACATACAGTTCCACATGGGTGCTGTTGCCACCGGGCACGACCTCCCAAGGGTGCCCGCCACGCTGGGACCTGTGGAAGTACCACTCATCCCAGGCCTTCGGGTCGTCGAAGTCGATGCCAGGGCCTGCGTTCAGACCGTACCCTCTGCCCGTAAGGCCCTCATCACGTCCATCCGCGTAGCGGCGATAGAGCTCTGACGGTGCCATGCCCTCACACACCTTGCCGATGGACTCGTAGCCCAGCTTGCAGGCACGGAAGAAGTCGTTTGCCGTGAAATCGGTTGTCCTGCCGATCTTGCCGTCATTGTTCATTCCAGACTCGACGAGTTCCCTGAACGCCCGCACCGACTCCTCGGAGAGCCCGTCGTAGTCGCTCGCTCTCACGTCGGGTTCCACTTGCCACAGGTCACGCCTTCTGATGACACCTACCCTGAATTGGTAGGGCAGCGACGTCGCGACCATCTGGTTGTACGACCCATCGGCAAGGAGCGCCATCGACTCCCGCACGGCTGGAAGGATGAGCGAACACAGCCGGCAGGCAACCGCCTCTTCATAGCGACCCATTTGAACGTAGGAGGGCCGCTCCCCCACCAGCATCGACACGATGGTCTCATTGCCCAGGCTGATGCCGACGTACCGGAGCTTCCCGTCAGGCTCAAATGACTGCACTGCCACGAGCCGGTACCATGAGAGCTCTTCCGGGTATTCCTCGAGCCAGCGAGCCTCGTACTCCGCGTGGGTCTCCACCTCACCCCATTCCCTCATGTCCTCGAACGTGTCGTAGTCCTCGATCGTCCCTCTTGGTATCCGTAGCCATATCGCTTTTGCCTCTCCGTCTTTGTTAAGAGGGGCAAGGGGCGATAGCTCCTCGAACAAAGGACCTGCCGCAGCCAACAGCGACGGGGTGGAGGCGGTGGGGTTCATGTACCTCCGCTCGAAGTGGCGCAGAAGGGCATCCACATCGGGCGCAACCAGCTTGTAGTCCTTAAGTTCGTCATCGAATGACATGGCTATCGCCTTCTCTCCAATCATGGACGTAACTCGGCTCGCATGGTCTGACGTCAAGCCGAGCATCGTCATCGCGGACACCCCATGCTTGACATCCTAACACAATCGCCTAAATTTATTTAGTCGGTTAATGGAAACCGAAGATATTGGAGCGTGGCATGCCAACAATTGACCTGTGCGGGGAAGAGGCCCTCGACGCCATCAACTCACTCGATACGTATTCCCGCGTATGGATGGGTCAGTTTAGCCATCTCGACCTCGTCTGGCGCATGTGGCGGTTCACGACATATAGCCAGAGTCGCGAGTCCCGCATTTGCGAGGAACTCCTCATGAGTATGAGGGCGCTATTCGTACCCGAAGCGGCCGTTCTTGGCCGTGGAACGTCACTTGGCATATGGAGCGACAAAGTCAACGAGCTCGCTGTCTGCGCATACGACATGCAGCAGGTCATTCGGCACGATTGGTCATGGTTCAACGAGCCCGAGGGCGACCACATGTCACGCTGGTTCGACGAACCTTACTTGCATGGGTCTCTGCCCGTTCCCTCAACCGAGTGCCACCTGCTGGATGATGGCTCATCCGCCATGCGTCTTTCCCTCGAGGGGTCGTCACTCAGGCTCCTGCTTGATGCGCTGCTCGCATACGACCGTCTCCTCGACCTCAGCATCGTTGCCCTGATGCAGATCTTCACGAGGGACGATCGCTTGCTCGCCATCGCGCAGATGGTAGAGGACATCCTGCGCGACGCATCACTTCGCGCTTACGAAGGGTTGGGGAAGCACCAGGAAGACCTCAAGGAACTCGTCGCAAGAGTCGCAGCGCTTGCCATGGCTGACATCGGCAAGGGCTACAGATCGCTCGCGCTTGAACGTGCAGACAGTGGCGAACCGCTCACGCATGGCGAGAGGTGTAATGCCCACTTGACGTGAGAAATGCTTCCTGCGCTACACTCACTGGAGATGAAATCATGTCAACAAGCGGGAGTGGGCTGTGGATGCAACCGAGGCTATGCGCCTGATCATCGAGGCGAGCAGAAAGTCCGGTAGGCAGGTGGCGCGGGAGATTGGCAGGTCAGACTCCTG
>CACXZL010000388.1 GCA_902772085.1 uncultured Coriobacteriaceae bacterium
AAAAAGAGAGACGCAAAAAGACGCTCAAACGCGTGGCCATTGTCACGGGATCACTCATCGCTGCCCTCGTGGTAGTGTATGTGGCGGTAAGCCTCTACTTCACATCGCATTTCTTGCCTCAGACAACTGTAAACGGCGAGGATGTCTCTGGTATGGCAGTGACCGACCTCTCGTCCTACGTGAGCAGCATAGGTGAGAACTACAAGGCCCACGTTGCCGGAATCGGCATTGACTTGACGCTTCCGGCATCGGAAATCGACTTTGTCTACGACGGGAATGCCTATAGTTCCCAAGCTGCCGCCCAGATCGATCCATGGTCGTGGCCTCTGCAGCTTGGCAAAAAGCACGAATACATAGTAGACAAGGCAATTACCTTCAACAAAGAAAAGCTCGACGAGCAGACGGGAGCGGCAATAGACGCCGCAAACCAGGGCTTCACGCCTCCCACAAACGCAAATATGACCTATGATCAGGCGGCAGGCAAATTCGTCGTCGTGCCGGATGCGCTTGGTACCGCTATCGACCGCGATGCGGTGCTGGAGAAGGTAAACACTGGCGTGAGCACGATGCAAACTGAAATTGCCCTCGGCGACGAACAACTCGTGCAACCAAACATCAAGAAAAACAACGAAAAGTTGCTCGCCTCTATAAACACCGTAAACAGCCTGATAAACAAACCCGTTAAGCTTCATATCGCTGGCACTCCCGCTGAGACGACCATCGACAAGAATCTCATGGCGAGCTGGTTTGCCCTCGACGGCGATGTAAACGTCAGCGTAAATCAAGATGCCATTAAGGAATGGGCGCACAAAACGCTTTCGGAGCAGTTCGACTCCGTCGGCAAGCCTCGCACGTTCACTCGTGCCGACGGCAAACAGATCACCGTCGAGGGTGGCGCTGCAGAATATGACTATGGATGGAGTATTGACAGCAGCGCGCTTTCGGAGACCATCGCAAACAACCTCCGCGCAAACAAGGCTGATCCCATAGAGATCCCCATGCTCAGAACCGCTGCGAGCTGGACGCCGGGCGGCAAGGACTGGCCAAACCGCTATGTGGACGTAGACCTTTCTGAGCAGCACGTTCGCATGTACGATGATGCAAACAACGTGATTTGGGAAAGCGATTGCGTCTCTGGCAATCCCATCTATGGCGGTGGTACCGATACGGGCGTATTCTTCATCTATATGAAGTCCTCCCCCATGGAGCTTGTGGGCCTTGACTACAACGGAGACGGAGTGCCCGACTATCGTACCTGGGTCACGTACTGGATGCCGTTTGACGGCGGTGAAGGCCTGCATGACATGACAACGCGTTATGCCTTTGGCGGATCCATCTTTACCTATGATGGTAGCCACGGCTGCGTGAACCTGCCCTACTCGGCAGCACAGGAACTCTATGGCATCACCAACGTCGGTGACTGCGTGGTCGTACACTGGTAACAAGCCATGCGCGGCGAAGTGAGAACCCCTTCGCCGCGCATTTCGAGTGTCAAGGGTACGGTGTCAAGGGGACGTGTCAGGGGGACGGAGGAAATGACACCTTTTCAAAAGGGGACGAGCTGACTGGCCATGACGTCCGCAAATCATTGAATGTACGTTACAAGTGGGAGCCATATGGGCGCTTCTTCTTTACCATGTCACTTTAGCATGGTAGACTGCCCTCGTCTTGGGGCGAATCCCCACTCGTTTACGTTATTGAAGGAGCGATTGTACACATGAAGAAAGCATTTGTTTCCCTTATGGCGATCGTCATGGCAGCACTTGTGCTTGTAGGCTGCGGTGGCAATAACTCGTCTTCCGCGTCCACGAGCTCTGCCGACTCATCGTCACAAGGGTCGACCGGGCAGGCCGTTGTCTTCAAGCACGGTTTCGACCTCGACTACCGCCCCTACTCATATGTAGACGACGACGGAAAGAACGCTGGATTCGACGTGGAGATGGCGCAGGCTGTATGCGACTACTACGGCTGGACATATCAGGCCGTGCCCTTCAACTGGGATGCAAAGGATGCGGAGCTCGCCGCCGGCAGCTGTGACTGCATCTGGTCTGGCTTCACCATCAACGGTCGCGAGGACGCCTACCTCTGGTCCAAGCCCTACTCCGACAACACCCAGATGATCATGGTGAAGAAGGATTCTGGCATCAAGACGCTTGCCGATCTTTCAGGCAAGAAGGTGGGCGTGCAGACCGCCACTTCCGCCTACGACCTGCTGAACGACGAGGAGGGTCAGAAGGCGCTTAAGGACACCTTCGCGAGCCTTGATGTCTACGACACCTACACCACTGCCATTACCGACCTCAAGGCTGGAGCCGTTGACGCGCTCGCCATTGACGTCACGCGGGCAAAAGAGGCGATTGGCGATGACGATACGCTTGAGTGTCTCACCGAGCAGCTTGGGAGCGAGCAGTATGCCATCGGCTTCCGCAAGGACGACACTGAGCTTTGCCAGATGGTCGACAAGGCGCTCGACGCTCTGGCAAAGGATGGTACCGTCGCAAAGATCGCCGAGAAGTATCCCGAGATCGCCGAGTACATAACTCTGGGCAAGTAGGTAATTCTTAGTAAATGATTCATGGTCGGCACGTGCGCTCGGCGCCGTGCCGACTTCTTATACGTCTGATGTGTGTGAGGTGATACCGCAATGGAATTCTCTACCATGCTTTCCACCATGGTTCCAGGAATGCTGAGGGCTTGTGGCATTTTTCTTCTAACCCTTCTCGGCGCTTTGCCTCTCGGTATGATCGTCGCCTTGTTGAAGAAGAGTAGGTTTTTT